>NZ_JBAMDI010000008.1:0-160376 GCF_036961695.1 Pseudomonas sp. CGJS7
AAGGGGCCGGCCCTGCTGGCCAATCTCCACCAGGCGTTCACCTTTGACGCCGCTACCGTATTCGCGGGTAAACCCGCTCCTACGCCGGATCGAGGGTGGACACGCATCGATGGTTGGGCGCAGGCACCGTCGTGTAGGAGCGGGTTTACCCGCGAAGAGGCCGGCCCTGCTGGCCAATCTCAACCCGCCGTTCACCCACCCGCCGTTCACCGTTGCCTCCGCGAACAGGCCCGTTCAGGCCACCACAATCAGTAAGCCATGCTCCAGCTCAGCGTATAGGTCCGCCCACGCCCCTGGTAGTCATACAGATACGCCGGCCCGTAGGTCGGCGAATAGAACAACGTCGCACGCTGTCCCCATACCGTGCTGTACTGCTTGTCCAGCAGGTTCTGGATACCGGCACTGAAGGTGCCGAAACCGGTGTCCTGGCTGCCCAGCAGGTCGAAGGTGGTGTAGCCGTCAATCTCGTGATCGGCATCGTCCTTCAGGCTGAAGGCATGGTTGGCCTGCAAGCGTGCACTGCGCCCATCGCCCTTCCAGCCGACAAACGCGGTGGCCTTGGACAACGAGGCATAACGGGCATCGCGCTTGATCCAGCCGCCGTCCTCGGCCTCTTCCTCGGAGCGTGTCATGTGCAATGTGCCGCCAGCTTCCCAGCCGGTCTGGAAGTGCCGGGTCAGTGCACCTTCAAAGCCGAAGTCGCGGCTTTTCTGCTCTTCCACGTCGATGGTCAGCGTTTGTGAATCGACGTTGATGATCTTGTCCGACCAGATGTAGTACAGCGCTGCCTGTGCATCCCAATCCAGGTCGGCATAGCGCCAGCCCAATTCCACCTGGCGGCTCTTGATACCGGCCAACGGGTTATCGGCCACGCTCAGGCCCGGCTTGCCGTAGTACTTGGCCGGGTCAGGCAGGTCGAAGCCTTCGCCATAGTTGCTCCACACCTGGTGGCCGTTCTTGAAGTCGTAGATGGCACCGACGTTGAACAGGTTGACCTGATAGTCGTTACTGCCACCTGGCACACCCTTGAAGTCGCTGACATCCACGTCCATCTGCTGCCGCCGGGCACCACCGGACAATGTCAGGTTGTCGGTGGCATGCCAGTCCAGCTGGGCATACACCGACACACCATCCACCCGGTAGCTGGGGTAGCGGTCGGCCTTGCTGTCTTTTTCCAGCTCCAGGCCACCCGACTCGGACGAGGTCTGGGCGTTGAAGGTGGTCTGCTCGGCGTTGAAGCGCTCGCGGTCCAGGTCAACGCCGTAGGTCAGCTTCAGCGTATCCCACTGTTTGGCAAACAGGCCCTTGAGGCTGGTGACTTCGAAGTTCTGCTGCGAGGCGGCAAAGTACACCCCGCGCGAGCCGGTGGGCGTGGCACGGTTGTAGTACGGGAACGGGTAGAAGTTGTCGTCTTCCTTGCGGTACGAAGCCTGCAGGTAGAAGTCCTGGCCCAGCACGTCGGTGTGGTGGTAATTGGCGTTGAGCAGCAAGCGCCGCGTACGCGGCTCCAGGTCCGATGAATAACCGCTGCGCAGCTCGGCGTCTTCCAGGTCGGATGGCGCGTTGTAGTTCAGGTTGGGGAAGTAGATACCCGTGCTGCCGTGGTTGCCCGAGTCGTAGTACTGGGCCAACAGGTCGAGGCTCTGCTGGTCGTTCAGTTGCAGGCCCAAGGTACCGAGTACGTCGATGGTGCGGTTGTACTGCAGGTCGGTCTGGGTGTTGTCGATGAAGATCTGGTCGCCAGCACCATCGTAGAAGGCTTCGTTCTGCTCACCGGAAATACCCAACCGGGCATTGACCCGCTCGTTACCACCGCTGACGGACTGGGCGAAGCGGGTGGCCAGGTCGTCGCTGTTGTTGAAACCGCTGCTGGCCCCCAACTGGGTTTCGAAGCGCGCCGGGCCAGGCTCGCCCTTCTTGGTCACGATGTTGATGATGCCGCCGGTGGCGCCACCGCCGTAGATGGCGCTGGCGCCAGACAGCACTTCGACGCGCTCGACGTTGAACGGCGAAATGCTGTCGAACTGGCGCGACAGGCCGCGGGAGCTGTTCTGGCTGACCCCGTCGATCATCACCAGCACGTTGCGCCCACGCATGTTCTGGCCGTAATTGGTGCGCCCTTCCGGCGCCAGGTCAAGGCCCGGCACCAGCTTGCCGATGGCTTCCTTCAGGCTGACGCCGCTGTCGATCTGCTCGCGCAATTGCTGCTGGTCCACTACCCAGACGGTCCCGGGGATTTCGCTGATGGCGGTGCTGGTGCGCGAGGCTACGCTGACTTCGATCGGCTTGAGGTTGACCGCCTGCGGCGCGGCCTCGGCCTTGCGCAGGGTGACGGTGCGAGCCTCGCTGAACTGCCAGCTCATGCCGCTGCCGGCCAGCAACTGCTGCAAGGCCTGCTCGACACTGTAGTTGCCCTGCAACGCCGGGCTGACCTGGCCGGCGACATCGCCTGTGGTGTACAGCAGGTGCAGGCCGGCCTGGTCGGCGAAGGTGGTCAGCGCCTGGTCCAGCGGTTGGGCTGGCAGGTCGAGCTGGACCTGGCGAGCTTGTATCTGGGTCTGTTCGGCAGTCGTCGCGGCCCCTGCGTGCATGGGTCCGAGCAACAGGGCCACGGCACTGCAAGACATCAAGGCATGGTGAAAAGAACCGCGACGGCGGTGCAAGGGCTTGAGCATCAGAGGCACGAATGAGCTTCCTGACAAGTCGTAAATGAGAATGGGTTGCTGATCAGTCTCACTACGACGATCTGGCTTGCAGGAACTTGCAGTGCCAAATGGAAAATATTTTTATTTATGTCCGGCCTCTTCGCGGGCAAGCCCGCTCCTACAACGACTGCGCCCGCCTGAAGATTGTGCGATCTGTGCAGGAACGGGCTTGCCGCTAAGAGGCCGGCACAGGCTGATCAATGCACCACGGCCAACCACGGCAGGTAAGTCACCTTCAGGCCATACCGCTGCTCCAACGTCCGCAACAGGGCCTCAGGTTCATCCAGGTCAAACACCCCGCTCACTTCCATCGCAGCCAGCTTGCTGTCGGACAACACAATGCGCCCATGCCGGTATCGCTCAAGCTCGGTCAGCACCTGCCCCAGCGGCTTGCCGTTAAAGATCAGCTTGCCACGCTGCCAGGCCATCTGCGTGCCGGCATCGGCCGCCACTGCCAGTTCATGTTCACCCACCTTGGCTTCACCGCGAGCCAACACGACGTGGCCATCGCGCTGCACGCTGAAGGTGGCAGCATTGCCCTGCACCCGCGCACCGGCCGTTTCGACCACAAACGGACGTGAATCATCGGCGGTCTCGAACAACGCCTCACCCGCATCGAGTACCACACGCCGCTCATGCTCGCTGAACGCCACGCTCAAGGCACTGGCGCTGTTCAGCGTCACCCGTGTGCCATCTGTCAGGGTAATGACCTGCCGCTCGCCCACGGCGGTGTGATAATCGGCCAGCAGCATCGGGGCTTGCTGCCAACCCGCCACGGCGGCGACCAGCAACACCACCGAAGCCGCCACACCCGCCTGTTTCAACCGGCCGCGGCAATGGCGCAGGGCCTGGCCGATATACTTTGCCACCATGCTCTCGGAAACCCCCAGGCGTTGAGCGACCTGCTTCTGGGTCAGGCCCTCGACACGGTTGAGCAACAGCGCCTGGCGGGCATTGTCGGGCAACTGCAACAGCGCCTGGTCAAGAATCTGCAAACGCTCGCGGGCCAGCAACGCCGCCTCAGGGGCGGGCGCCGGGCAGGCCACCTCACAGGCTCCGTCGCTGTCGTCGTGGCTGGCGGCGATGCGTTGCTCACGACGCAAGGCGTCAATCGCCAGGTTGCCGGCGACGCGGAAGATGAAACTGCGCGCGTGCAACACCGGCACCGCCTGCTCGTCGATGCTCACCAGCTTCAGGTAGGTTTCCTGCGCCACATCGGCCGCGCGCTGGCGGTCACTCATGCGCCGTGTCAGAAACTGCAGCAGGTCGTCGTAGTGCTCCTGGAAACTTGCCAGCAGGCCCGACATGGGTGAAGTCAGCATGATTGGGGAACAGCCAGTAAGAGAGGTTATCGAGCGTTAATGAGAAACAGTATCTTTCATATGAACCGATACTTTCAACGCCGACGCGCATTTGCCACACTGCCAGCTCCATTCCGGCAAGGTCACAGCCCATGACTGCCCGTCTTTACCGCTACACCCGCCTGTTCCTGGTCCTGCTGCTGGCCTGTGGCCTGGGGGCCTGTGCGCTGTTCCAGCCACGCGACCCGGTAAACATCAGCGTAATCGGCATCGAACCACTGCCCGGTCAGGAGCTGGAACTGCGCATGGCGGTGAAAATGCGGGTGCAAAACCCCAATGAGGCGCCGATCGATTACAACGGCATCGCCTTGAACCTGGAAGTGAACGGCCAGCCGCTGGCCGCTGGGGTCAGTGACCAGCAGGGGCATATTGGCCGCTACGACGAAGCGGTGATCGTGGTGCCGGTAAGCATCACGGCGTTTTCCTTCCTGCGCCAGGCCTATGGGCTGGGCAAGCTGGATTCGCTGCAGGGTCTACCCTACAAGCTGCGCGGCAAACTGGCCGGCGGGCCGCTGGGGACCGTGCGCTTTACCGATGAAGGCAAGCTGGACCTGCCCAAGGGCACCTACTGACAAGCGCCGGGCGGGTGTGCTCAGCGGTTGGCGCTGGCTGCGGCCATCAGCTTGTTGACTTCGCTGCGCACCATGCTGGCGTATTCAGGCGGCGTCATGCCGTCCAGTTCGGCGCGCACCCACTCGGCCCATTTGCCCTTGCGCCGTGGCTTTTCGGCAATCAGCCGGGCGGCTTCGCCCTTGGCTTTGCCCAGGTTGTTCTGCCACATCTCGAACAGCCGGGCCTTCTCTGCCTCGATCTGCGCCCGTTCCTCAAAGCTCATGTTGGCCAGATTGAAACTCATGAAGTTACCTGCAGGTTTGAAAATGGCCGCTATCTTACACCCAGGCAACCCATCATCGGAAAGCCGCCGCAACTTTCCCGACGTGGCGGCATCCATTGTTCATACCCCCATTGACGAGGACGAGTTCATGGCCCGGAAAAACGCCACGCTGGCTGACAGCGATCAGATCAAGGACCAGGTATTCAGCGAACTGCAATCGCTGATAGAAGAATCGGAAAAACTGTTGAACGACAGTGCCGCCCTGGTTGGCGAAGAAGCCGAGACCCTGCGCGCCCAGGTAATCCTGAAACTTCGTCAGGCTCGCCAGGCGGCCAGCAACGTGCGCAGCAAGGCGCAACCGGTGGTGGACGCCACCCAGGACTACATCGGCGGCCACCCCTGGCAGACCGTTGCCATTTCCGCCGGCCTCGGGCTGGCGGTAGGCCTGCTACTGGGCCGGCGCAATTAAGGCCTGCGCCGCCTGGTGCCCATCAGGCGGCCAAAGCCTGCGGGATGCCGCTGTGGAAGCGCAGCTCCTGGTCTGGTGACTGGATCAGCTCCATTTCCGCCGCGCGTACCAACTCGACGCGGCGAGCGATGTCCGCTTCATCACCATAGTTGTGCGCCAGTTTCAGGTAGCCCTGGTAGTGGCGCGCTTCGCTTTTCAGCAGCCCGTGGTAGAAGCGGCCCAGCTCTTCATCCAGATGCGGCACCAGCGCGGCAAAACGTTCGCAACTGCGCGCCTCGATGAACGCCCCCACCACCAGCGTATCCACCAGCTTGACCGGCTCGTGGGCGCGCACCAGCCGGCGCAACCCCGACGCATAACGCCCTGCAGACACCGGGCGCAACGGCACACCGCGGCGTTTCATGAGGCGTAACACCTGTTCGTGGTGCACCAGCTCCTCGCGGGCCAGGCGCGACATCATGTTGATCAGATCCAGGTGAGTGTTGTACTTGGCGATCAGGCTCAAGGCCGTGCTGGCGGCCTTGAACTCGCAGTTCTTGTGGTCGATCAGCAGGGTTTCCTGGTCGGCGAGCGCCGCTTCGATCCAGGCGTCTGGCGTCGGGCAGCCAAGAAAGGCGTCGATTTCGGGGATCAGGGACATAAGCGTGCAACCACACAGAACAGGCAGGGCCGGCGATTATACCGGCGGCGGCTGGCGACGCCAGTGACTATGCTTGATGTACATCAAGCGCTGGAGGGGAAAGCGCCGACTATAGTCAGGCACTGGTCGCCATCATCGAAGGGAGTTTACGCCCATGCAAGCCGTCCGCAGCATCCTCGTCGTCCTCGACCCCGCGCACGCCCACAGCCGGGCGCTTACACGGGCCAAGCTGATTGCCGGCATCACCGGCGCGCGCCTGCACTTGCTGATGTGCGACAAACGGCATGATCACAGTGCGCTGCTGAGCCTGCTGAGCAGCCAGTTGCATGATGACGGCTTCGACAATGTCACCCATGAAGAGGGCTGGCGCGACAACCTGCACGACACCATCATCCATGTACAGCAGGCCGAAGGCTGTGAACTGGTGATCAAGGACCACCGCCCGGACAACCCGCTGAAAAAGGCCCTGCTCACCCCCAGCGACTGGAAGCTGCTGCGCCAATGCCCGTGTGCGGTGCTGATGGTCAAGAGCGAGCGGCCATGGACCGGGGGCAAAATCCTGGCGGCGGTGGACGTGGGCAACCAGGACGAAGACCACCGCCGCCTGCATGCCAGCATCATCGACCACGGCTTCGAGATTGCCAAACTGGCCAAGGGAGAACTGCATGTCATCAGCGCCCACCCGTCGCCGATGCTGTCAGCGTCGGACCCGGCCTACCAGCTGAGCGATACGATCGAAAAACGCTACCGTGAAGCATGCAAGGCGTTCCAGGCCGAATACGGCATCAGCGATGAGTGCCTGCACGTGGCCGAAGGGCCAGCGGATGTGTTGATTCCACATACCGAAAAGAAGCTCAATGCAGTGGTGACCGTGATAGGCACGGTGTGCCGCACGGGGATTTCCGGGGCGTTGATTGGCAATACCTCGGAAGTGGTGCTGGATGCGCTGGAGGGCGATGTGCTGGTGCTCAAGAGCGAAGAAGCCATCGCCCACCTGGCGGAGCTGGCCCGCGGCTGAGTAGGCAATATGCAGGCCCCTTGTAGGAGCGGGTTCACCCGCGAATGCGTCATTGATTTCAACGCCACATTCGCAGGCAAACCCGCCCCAAGGTTCCGTTGCCGCCCGGGAGTCTAGACCAACGCCTCCCGCACCTTCGGGTCAAGCCCCTCCCCCGCATGGGCCTCGCTCCATTCCGCCAGCTGCCGGCGCATCGCCGGCGTCCAGAAGCTCTGCAAATGCTGCCGCACCCCTTGCACCGCCAGCGCCCGGTCGGGCTCGCTGTCGAAGTAATGGGCAATCTGGTTGGCCATCTTGACCAGGTTTTCGCTGCTCATCGGCGAACCTCGGCTTTCTCCGCAGTACGGCGCTCTTTCAGCAGCCGCTGCTGTTCATCACTGAAGTCCTGATAGCGCTTCTGCCATTGCGATGGCTGGAACACTTTCACCACTTCCACTGCCGTCACCTTGTACTCGGGGCAGTTGGTGGCCCAGTCGGAGTTGTCGGTGGTGATCACGTTGGCCCCCGACTCGGGGAAGTGGAAGGTGGTGTACACCACTCCCGGCGCCACCCGCGTACTGACCTTGGCACGCAGCACTGTCTGCCCGGCGCGGCTGCCGATGCCGACCCAGTCACCGTCTTGGATGCCACGGCTTTCAGCGTCGGTCGGGTGGATCTCCAGGCGGTCGGCGTCATGCCAGGCGACGTTGCCGGTACGCCGGGTCTGGGCGCCGACGTTGTACTGGCTGAGAATGCGCCCGGTGGTCAGCAGCAACGGGTAGCGGTTGTTGACCTTTTCGTCGGTGGGCACGTAGCCGGTGAGCATGAAGCGCCCCTTGCCACGCACGAACTGGTCGATGTGCATGGTCGGCGTGCCGTCTGGGGCAGCGTCGTTGCACGGCCACTGCAGGCTGCCGTGGCGGTCGAGTTCCGCGTAGCTGACACGACGGAAGGTCGGCGTCAGGCGGGCGATCTCGTCCATGATCTCGGAAGGATGGCGGTAGTTCATCGGGTAGCCCAGGGCGTTGGCCAGGGCCACGGTAGCTTCCCAGTCGGCCTTGCCGGCCAGCGGCTCCATGACCTTGCGCACCCGCGAAATTCGCCGCTCGGCGTTGGTGAAGGTGCCGTCCTTTTCCAGGAACGAACTGCCCGGCAGGAACACATGGGCGAACTTGGCAGTTTCGTTGAGGAAGATGTCCTGCACCACCACGCACTCCATGGCCAGCAAGGCCGCGGTGACGTGCTGGGTGTTGGGGTCGCTCTGGGCGATGTCCTCACCCTGGCAGTACAGCGCCTTGAAGCTGCCATCCAGCGCCGCCTCGAACATGTTGGGAATGCGCAGACCCGGGTCGGGCTGCAAGGTCACGCCCCACGCCTGTTCGAACTCGGCGCGCACGCCCTCGTTGGAGACATGCCGGTAGCCGGGCAGCTCGTGCGGGAACGAGCCCATGTCGCACGAGCCCTGCACGTTGTTCT
This sequence comes from Pseudomonas sp. CGJS7, assembly GCF_036961695.1. Taxonomy (NCBI): domain Bacteria; kingdom Pseudomonadati; phylum Pseudomonadota; class Gammaproteobacteria; order Pseudomonadales; family Pseudomonadaceae; genus Pseudomonas; species Pseudomonas sp. CGJS7. The sequence continues at coordinate 8,484 of NZ_JBAMDI010000008.1, forward strand.
GCCCGCGCAGCGGGTTCACCCCTACCCCTTCACGACCGATGTTGCCAGTGGCCATGGCCAGGTTGGCGATGCCCATCACTGCGGTACTGCCTTGGCTGTGCTCGGTCACACCCAGGCCGTAGTAGATGGCCGCGTTGCCGCCGGTGGCATACAGCCGGGCCGCAGCGCGGATCTGCTCAGCAGGCACGCCACAAACCGGGCCGAGCACCTCGGGGGCGTTGTCTGGCAGGCTGACGAAGTCGCGCCAACGGGCGAAGTCTTCGGTTTCGCAGCGGGCATCGATGAAGCTTTGGGCCAGCAGGCCCTCGGTAACGATCACGTGGGCCAGGGCGTTGAGCATGGCCACGTTGGTACCCGGGCGCAGTTGCAGGTGCAGGTCGGCGCGGGCGTGCGGCGAGTCGACCAGGTCGATGCGCCGTGGGTCGATCACGATCAGCCGCGCCCCTTGGCGCAGGCGGCGCTTGAGTTGCGAGCCGAACACCGGGTGCGCATCGGTGGGGTTGGCGCCGATCACCAGCACAACGTCGGCCTGCATCACCGAGTCGAAGCTTTGCGTGCCGGCCGACTCACCCAGGGTCTGCTTCAGGCCATAACCGGTGGGCGAATGGCATACCCGTGCGCAGGTGTCGACGTTGTTGTTACCGAAGGCCGTGCGCACCAGTTTCTGCACCAGATAGGCTTCTTCGTTGGTACAGCGGCTGGAGGTGATACCGCCGATGGAGTCGCGCCCGTATTTGAGCTGGATGCGGCGGAACTCGCTGGCGGCATAGGTCACGGCCTCGTCCCAGCTGACTTCCTGCCATGGGTCTTCCAGGCGCTTGCGGATCATCGGTTTGGTGATGCGGTCCGGGTGGGTGGCGTAGCCCCAGGCAAAGCGGCCCTTGACGCAGGCGTGGCCGTGGTTGGCGCCACCGTTCTTGTCCGGGACCATGCGCACCAGCTGGTCACCCTTGATTTCGGCGCGGAATGAGCAGCCAACGCCGCAGTAGGCGCAAGTGGTAATGACCGAACGCTCAGGCTGGCCAAGCTGCACCAGGCTCTTTTCCGTCAGGGTCGCGGTCGGACAGGCCTGCACGCAGGCGCCGCACGACACGCATTCGGACGCAAGGAAGTTTTCGCCACCCGCTGCCGCCACCCGCGATTCGAAACCACGCCCGGTAATGGTCAGGGCGAACGTACCCTGGATGTCCTCGCAGGCGCGCACACAGCGGCTGCAGACGATGCACTTGCTCGGCTCGTAGTCGAAATACGGGTTGGAAACGTCTTTTTTCTCGTCCAGGTGGTTGGCGCCGTCATAGCCGTAGCGCACCTCACGCAGGCCCACCTGGCCGGCGACGGTCTGCAGCTCGCAGTTACCGTTGGCCGAACAGGTCAGGCAGTCCAGCGGGTGGTCGGAAATGTACAGCTCCATCACGTTGCGGCGCAGGCCGGCCAGGCGCGGGGTTTCGGTGCGCACCACCATGCCTTCGCTGACTGGCGTGGTGCAGGATGCCGGGTAGCCGCGCATGCCTTCGATTTCCACCATGCACATGCGGCAGGAGCCGAAGGCTTCGAGGCTGTCAGTGGCGCACAGTTTGGGGATGCTGGTGCCCAGCATGGCGGCGGCGCGCATGACCGAGGTGCCAGCAGGCACGCTGATGGCGCGGCCGTCGATGCTCAGGCTGACCTGCACGTCGCTTTCGCGGGCCGGTGTGCCGAGGTCGCTGCTTTTATCAGAAGCGGGGTCGAAGAAATTGATCACTGTGCGGCCTCCGTGGTGGTCAGCCCAAAGTCGGCGGGGAAGTACTTGAGGGCGCTGGCCACCGGATAGGCAGTCATACCGCCCATGGCGCACAGCGAACCGTACTGCAGGGTGTCGCACAGGTCGCGCAGCAACAGCGCCTGGTCATGGCGCTCGGTGATGTCGCTGCTGGCGATCAGCCGGTCGACCACTTCCATGCCCCGGGTGGAACCGATACGGCACGGGGTGCACTTGCCGCAGGACTCCTCGGCACAGAACTGCAGGGCGAAACGCGCCATACTGGCCATGTTCAACGTATCGTCGGCCACCACCACACCGCCGTGGCCGAGCATCGCGCCCACGGCAGCAAACGCTTCATAGTCCAATGGGGTGTCGAAATGGCTGGGAGGTACCCAGGCCCCGAGCGGGCCACCGACCTGCGCGGCCTTCAGCGGGCGGCCACTGGCCGTACCACCGCCATAGCCTTCCACCAGCTCGCGCAGGGTCAGGCCGAACGCGCGCTCGACCAGGCCACCCTGGCGAATGTTGCCGGCCAGCTGGAACGGCATGGTGCCCAGCGAGCGGCCCATGCCGAAATCGCGATAGAACGCTGCACCCTTGGCCAGAATGATGGGCACCGAAGCCAGGGTAAGCACGTTGTGCACCAGCGTCGGCAGGCCGAACAGCCCTTGCAGCGCAGGCAGCGGTGGCTTGGCGCGGACGATGCCACGCTTGCCTTCGATGGATTCGAGCAGTGCGGTTTCTTCGCCGCAAATATAGGCGCCGGCGCCCACCCGCACCTCCAGGTCGAACGCCTGGCCGCTGCCGGCTACGTCAGCACCCAGGTAGCCTGCGTCACGCGCGATGGCGAAGGCCTGGTCGAGTACCCGGATGGCATCGGGATACTCCGAGCGCACATAGATATAGCCCTTGTCGGCACCCACGGCGAGGCCGGCAATGATCATGCCCTCGATCAGCAGGAAGGGGTCGCCTTCCATCAGCATGCGATCAGCGAACGTGCCCGAGTCACCCTCGTCGGCGTTGCACACCACGTACTTCTGCCCGGCGCCAGCATCACGCACGGTGCGCCACTTGATGCCGGCCGGGAACGCCGCACCACCACGGCCACGCAGGCCGGAGTCGAGGACTGCGGCAACCACTTCGGCACCGTCCAGCGCCACAGCGGCCTCCAGGCCTGCGAAACCGCCGTTGGCACGATAGTCGTCCAGCGACAATGGGCGGGTGATGCCAGCGCGAGCGAACAGCAAGCGTTGCTGGGTCTTGAGATAGGGTATTTCTTCGACCGGCCCCAATGCCAGCGAGTGGCCACCGGGTTCCCCCGCCAGGGCATCAAGCAGTGACGGCACATCCTGTGGCGTAATCGGGCCGAAACCCAGGCGCCCTTGCGCACTGTCGCACTCGATCAGCGGCTCCAGCCAGTAAAGCCCGCGCGAGCTGGTGCGCTGGATGTCCAGCGGCAACTGGCGGCGCTCGGCCTCGCGCAGCAGGGCCTCGGCAACCTGGTCGGCACCCACGGCACGGGCTACCGAATCACAGGGAATATACAGCTTCAGCATGCTGAGTCCTCCCGGCAACCGTTGACCAAGTCCCGCAGGCGCTCAGGGGTGAGTCGCGCGTGCACCTGGCCGTCCAGCTCCAGCGCTGGCGAACAGGCACAGGCACCCAGGCAGTAAACAGGGCGCAGGCTGATGGACCCGTCGGCGCTGGTGCCGTGGTCGTCCAGTGCCAACTGTTCACGCAATTGCGCGGCCAGGGCTTCGGCGCCACGGCTCTGGCACGACTCGGCACGGCACAGGCGCAGGGTGTGGCGCGCGGGCGGCGCGGTGCGGAAGTCGTGATAAAAGCTGATTACCCCACGTACTTCAGCCAGGCTGAGGTTCAGGGCATGGGCGATTTCGGGGACCGAGGCATCGGGGATGTAACCTATCTCGTGCTGGACGGCATGCAGGATCGGCAACAGGGCACCGGGGGTGTCCTTGTCGCGGGCCAGAATGCGCTGGATTACAGGCAGGTGGAGCAATTCATCAGGCATACAGCGGACCTCGGCATCACGGACCCTGCCTGATTGTTTTTAAAGGGCAGGTTTCCGGCGTGTTCTGCTGCGGCGCACCGTCCACGTCACAGTTGCATGGTACGGGTGGCCTCCTCGCCCACGGCCGCACGTCTGCGCGCACTGACCCTTGGGCATCCTGCTAGCATGGCACTTGTAGCGCCGAGGGGTTGTATGCGAGCGACCAGGCGCATTCTGAAACCGACGCACGTGATTACGCCCCGGCATCATCTGCCACGGCTTGCCGATCAGGTGGGTCTTGAAACCATCGTTGCATGCACCAGGCCCTCGAAACCGAACCTGGTCCATTGCCGGGCCTGCCAGACGGCAGCCCCGGCAATGGGATGCCATCCAGCATGGCTACGGGGCAGAACGCGACTGAGTTCAGTCGGTAGACTGCACCGTTGCGGTGTCGGCGGCGGGGGCCGGAGCCTGGGCCTGGGCCTTTGACTTCGCACGATTGCGTCGGTCCTGGCTGCGTTGCCGCGCAGCTTGCTGCTTGGCATGCAGCGCCTGAGCGGCGGTCACAGTACCTGCGGCCTGACCATTCAGGTCAAGGCGCGGTGCATTCTCCACCATGCTCGCCCAGTATCGAGCGCCCCGGCACCACGTGGAAATGCCCAGCTTGAGCTGTTCGCGGGTCAACCCAAGCAGCTCCAGGTGTTGCTCGGCATCCTTGAAAATGCCCTCCTTGAGCGGCACCTTGGGGGCCGGGTTGACCGGGAAAGCCAAGGGAAAATGCTTCTGCAGTGGCCAGATCGCTGCCACCGCCGGGTCCATCTCACGCGGCTTCGCCTGCGGGGGCGACTTGCGCTTGGGCGGTTTCGCGCTATCGGCCTTTACCTGCCCTTTTTCCGCCCGCAGGCGGTCTCGTAGCTCAGCTAGTTGTTCAAAACCCATTGTTCATTCACTGCTTCGAAGTTGATTGCGTGGTGCAAGGATACCCCATGCAGCCTGCACATTGCTTGCAGGCCAACTTTCCCGGCTAGCCGAAGCACAACGCGCATGCCCGTGCGACGGCCCTCAGCTGAACACCCAAAGCACACGTGTGGGCTTGTCGGTCAGGTTGGCGTAACGGAAACGGGCGTGGGGTTGCAACTGAAAACTGTCATTGGCGTGCAGCGTGACCGGCTCAGCATCGCCCAACCACACCGTCAGTTCGCCTTCGAGCACGAAGCAACCCTGCTCCGAGCTGTCGTCCAGGTACTCCTCGCCACTGCTGGCTCCCGGCTGCAAATGGCTGTCGAGCATGGAAAACGCGCCCGTTATCGAGGGCGATGCCAGCACATCGGTGATACCACCCGCCAGGTGCAGCGTGCGACGCTCGTGCGGGCGGGTCACCCAGTCGAGCTCACGGGGTTTTTCCAGCTTGTAGAAGTAGGCTGTGGATACACCGAGCTCTTCACTGATGGCTGTGAGATCGGCCACGGTCGGGCGTGATACGCCGCGTTCGACCTGGGACAGAAAGCCCACCGAACGGCCGATGCGCTGTGCCAGCTCACCCAGAGTCAGGCCCTTGAACTTGCGCAGGTCGCGAATCAGTACTGCCAGGCCTTCGATTTCTTCGTGCACTTTCATGGTTGAATCGCGACTTTCAGACGGGAAATGGATGCCCAGAAAAGTACAGGATTCATTTCACAAAGCAAAATGCTTTGCGGGTGGTGCCTGACGTGAAATGTACGATTGCGGCACCGATCGAGCACCGCGCAGGCGGTGCTTGATCTCACAGGTGCTGAGAACAGCTTCTGCCGCTACCGAACAGCCTCATAAGTCAGGTCCAGGCACTTGCGGGCTTTCTCCACCAGTTCGTCGATCTCTTCGATACTGATCACCAGCGGTGGCGCGATGATCATGGTGTCGCCTACAGCGCGCATGATCAGGCCGTTGTCGAAGCAGTGCTGGCGACAGATCATGCCGACACCTTTGCCTTCATGACGGGCACGGGTGGCCTTGTCTTTCACCAACTCGATCGCACCGAGCATGCCCAGGCCGCGCACTTCGCCTACCAGCGGGTGGTCGGCCAGTTCGCGCAGGCGTTGTTGCAGATACGGCGCGGTTTTATCATGCACCTGCTGGATGATCTGCTCGTCACGCAGGATCCGCAGGTTCTCCAGGCCCACCGCCGCCGCCACAGGGTGGCCGGAATAGGTGAAGCCGTGGTTGAAGTCGCCGCCTTCGCTGATGACCTTGGCCACCTCGTCACGCACAATCACCCCGCCCATGGGGATGTAACCGGAGGTCAGGCCCTTGGCGATGGTCATCAGGTCAGGCTTGAGGTCGTAGTAATCGGTGCCGAACCACTCACCGGTACGGCCGAACCCGCAGATCACTTCGTCGGCGACGAAGAGGATGTCGTACCTGGCCAGGATTTCCTTGATCTTCGGCCAATAGGTCTGCGGTGGAATGATCACGCCACCGGCGCCCTGGATCGGCTCGGCGATGAAGGCGGCAACGTTGTCCACGCCAACTTCGAGGATCTTCTTCTCCAGTTGCTCGGCCGCCCACACGCCGAAGTCGGCCTCGGTCATGTCGCCGCCTTCGCCGAACCAGTATGGCTGCGGGATGTGCACGATATCCGGGATCACCCCGCCCTGCTGGTGCATGCCACTCATGCCGCCCAAGGCCGCGCCCGCCACGGTAGAGCCGTGGTAGCCGTTGATGCGGCCAATGATGACCTTCTTGTTCTTCTGACCCTTTAGTGCCCAGTAATGGCGGACCATGCGCAGCACGGTGTCGTTGCCTTCGGAGCCGGAGCCGGTGAAGAACACGTGGTTCATGCCTTGCGGGGCCACCTCGGCGATCGCCTTGGCCAGCTCCAGCGCAGGCGGGTGCGCGGTCTGGAAGAACAGGTTGTAGTAAGGCAACTGCTTCATCTGCTGGCTGGCGACCTCGGCCAGCTCATCGCGACCATAGCCGACCGCCACGCACCACAGGCCGGCCATGCCATCGAGAATCTTGTTGCCCTCGCTGTCCCACAGGTACACGCCCTTGGCCGAGGTGATGATGCGCGGGCCTTTCTCGGCCAGTTGCCTGACATCGCTGAACGGGGCCAGGTGATGGTCGCGGCTCATGGTTTGCCAGGCAAGGGTCTGCGAATTCTGTTCACTCATTGACTTCACTCCATCAAGTTGCGCAGCCGCGCTGCGAGGGTATTTTCTACAGGTGGGAAAGGTGGCTGCTCAGGCAGACAGCAACAGCCTCTGGCGCAGTACCGAGCGGTGCCGGCAGGCCTTGCCAAAGGACTGGAAGATGGCCAGGTAATGGGGGTTATCCATGACCTGGAACTCGGGGTGCCATTGCACGCCCAGGACAAAGCCCTTGCTGCTCTCGACCGAAATCGCTTCCACCAGGCCATCGGGTGCCAGCGCTTCCACCCTCAGCCCGGGGGCCAGTACGTCGATGCCTTGGCCGTGGATGGAATTGACATCGAATATCGCCGGCAAGCCCATGCGGTCGAGCATGCCGCCAGGCTCTACATGCAGGGTGTGGCGCGGCCCGTATTGCTTGTCGAGGGGCTCATCCTTGCCTTCGCGGTGGTCCATGAACATGCCGGTCTCGTGGACCTTCTGGTGCAGGGTGCCACCCAACGCCACGTTCATTTCCTGGAAGCCACGGCAAATGCCGAGTACCGGTACGCCGGCGGCGATGGCGGCGCGCATCAGCGGCAACGTGGTGGCATCGCGCAGTTGGTCGTGATGGGTGCCCTCGGCACTGGCCGGGCCGTTGTAGTGGTACGGCTCGATGTTGGACGGCGAACCGGTGAAGATCAGCCCATCCACCACGTCGAGAATATCGGCGCTGTCCATCAACTCACCGAGGCTGGGAATGACGATGGGCAGCCCACACGCTGCCTTGGCTGCCGCGCGCGCGTACTTCTCGCTGATGGTCTGGGTTGCATGCAGCTCAATCATGCTGGTGCATGCGGTAATGCCGATCACGGGCACACGTGGCATATCTTCCTCCGGCAAATCCATATTGCGCGTTGTATTGAAACGGTAGAAAGGGAGGGTGCAGCGTCGCTGTTCCAACCTCGGTACCTACAGGAACCAGCGGTATTCGCGGGCATCGATGTGGTGCATGAAGTCCAGTTGCTCCTGGTATTTGTTTTCGCAATAGACCATCACGAACTCGCTGCCCAGGCCTTGGTTGACCACCGGGTGATGACGCATGGCGGCCAAGGCACTGAGGGCATCCTTGGGGAAGTCGATGCCGCTCTGGCGGTTGTCGTTCAGCGGGGCGATGGGCTCCACGCCGCGATCCAGGCCATGCTCCATCCCGGTCAAAATGGCCGCCAGTACCAGATACGGGTTGGCGTCGGCACCAGCGAGGCGGTGCTCGATGCGCAGGTTGCGCGGGTCGGACTCGGGGATGCGGATGCACGCGTCACGGTCTTCGAAACCCCAGCTGGCCTTGCTCGCCGCGTTGACCATGGCGCCATAACGTCGGTAGGCATTGTGGTTGGGGGCAAAGATCGGCATGCAGTGCGGCAGCAGTTCCAGGCAGCCTGCCACCGCATGGCGCAGCTTGCGCTGTTCGCTTCCCGCCAGGATGTTATTGCCGGCGGCGTCGTACAGGCTGACGTGCACATGCATGCCGCTGCCTGGCGCGTCCAGGTAGGGTTTGCTCATGAAGCTGGCACGGTAGCCATGCTTCATCGCGATACCGCGGGTACTGCGGCAGAACAGTGCCGACCAGTCCGCCGCACTGAGGGCATCGTCGCTGTGGGAGAAGTTGATCTCGAACTGGCCTGGGCCCAGCTCTGCGGTGATGACGTTCGCCGGCACGCCCTGCTCGTTGGCGCCATCGACCATCTCGTGCAGGACCGACGAAAAGCGCGACAACCGCTCGATGTGCATGTTCGGCTGATCGTCCTGATCCTCGGTCGCCGTGTCACGTGGATACTGTGGCAGGCCGTTATCAAGCTTGCGGTCGAACAGGTAGAACTCCAGTTCGAACGCCACCACCGGGCGGATGCCACGCTTGGCCAGACGCTGAAGCACACGCGCCAGCACTTCACGAGGCTCGAATTCGATCGGCTTAGCAGTGCCGTCGGACGTGATCAGCATCTGGGCGATCACTTCCTTTTCCCAACGCACCGGCTTCAGCGTACCCGGCACCAGGCGCCGGGCGGCATCCGGGTCGCCGTCGGCGAAGCAATAGTCACCAATCGGGTAAAGGCCGCCCTGGGTACCCAGCAGCACGCAGTTCTGCGGCAGCTTCAGTGGCGCACCGGCTGCGACTTTTTCCAGCATGTCCATGGGGTAGCGCTTGCCGTAGAAGTGCCCGGGGATGTCCAGCGCAATCAGGTCGACATAGCGAATTGCCGGGTGCTCTGCTCGGAACGAGCGCACTTCAGCCAGCAGATCCGGAAAGATGACACTCATCTTCTTATCCTTGTGAGGTGAACGAATTCAATTGAAGACCCAGAGCACGCGGGTGGTTCTGTCCGTCAGGTTGGCGTAACGGAACGGCGCATGGGGTTGCAGCTGGAAGCAGTCGTTGGCTTGCAGGGTCACGGCATCGCCCTGGTCCAGCCACACCGTGAGTTCGCCCTCGAGCACGAAACAGCCCTGCTCGGAACGGTCGCTCAAGTACGCCTCCCCACTGGTGGCGCCCGGCTCGAGGAGGCTGTCGAGCATGGAGAAGGCGCCTGCGATGGTCGGCGAAGCCAGTACATCGGTGATGCCCGACTCCAGGTACAACGTGCGCCGCTCGTGGGGGCGCGTGACCCAGCCAATGCTGCGGGGCTTGCTCAGGTTGTAGAAGTACGCGGTCGATACGCCGAGCGCTTCGCTGATAGCGGTGAGGTCTGCCACGGTCGGGCGCGAAACGCCGCGTTCGACCTGGGAGAGGAAACCCACCGAGCGGTTGATGCGCTCGGCCAGTTCACCCAAGGTCAGGTTCTTGAATTTGCGCAGGTCGTGAATAAGGATCGCGAGGGCTTCAACCTCTTCGTGCATCTTCATCGTTTCGGACTGCCGTGAAATTTTTAGACTTATTTTTCATGAAAATTTACATGAAAAATTTCACGCGTCAAGCCAAACGATGGAAATGTGCAGCCGCCAACAGAGGGCTTGCTGCGCAGCGTGGCGGATTGGCTGCGGTGGCGCGGGTTTCTTTACTGGCGCTCGGCGAGTAGCCTCGTGGCTGAATCCTCCAGCCCGACCCTGTCCATCGCCATGCCAAACGGTTTCCCTGATTTGCCCTCGCTCAATGCGCTACGTGTGTTCGAAGTGGTTGCCCGCCACCTGAACTTCCGCCTGGCCGCCGAAGAGCTGGGGGTGACCCAGGCGGCAGTGGCACAACAGATACGCGGGCTGGAAGCGAGCCTGAACCTTCGTTTGTTCGAGCGCCTGCCCCGGGGCCTGGCACTGACCGATGCGGGGCTGGGCTACAGCGGCAGCATTCGCAACGCCTTGGCGATGATCGATGAGGCAACCCGCCTGCTGCGGCCACAGGCGTCTCACCTGACGGTCAGCGTGACACCAACCTTTGCCTCCAAATGGCTCATTCCCCGGCTGGGCAGCTTTGCGCACAGCCATCCGGACATCGATTTACGTGTACTGGCCACAGATCGGCTGTCCCACTTCAATACCGACGGCGTGGATCTCGCAGTCCGCTATGGCAAGCCCGACATCGGCGCGGGCTTGAACAGCGAACTGTTGATGGAACAGCGTATCGTCGCCGTGGCCAGCCCAACGTTGTTCGAAGCCAGCAAAACCCCCACCAGCTTCGAGCAGCTTCAAGCGTTCACCCTGCTCCACGATGCCCATGATTTCTGGCCTCGGTTCCTTGCACAACTGTTCCCGCAACACGGGCAAGCGACTGCCAGAAACCTGCGGTTCAACCAGACTTCATTGGCCATCGATGCCGCCATCAGTGGTCAGGGTATTGCGTTGGCAAGCCTGGCGTTCGTCAGTGATGACATCGTCGCGGGCAGGCTGACCCAGGTCTTCGCTCAGCAACTCAGGCTCGATAAGTCGTTCTACCTGGTATGGCCACGAAAGTTGCAGCAGCCGGAGTCGCTCGGCATTGTCCAGCGCTGGCTCAAGCAACAGGCAGGCAATAGTTAATCTACTGCCTTGGTGAAGTTTAGCTGTCTCCCTCGCTGCCATAACTGCTGCTAATTTTAGTGCGCCTAAGCATTCAGCGATTAACGTTCCGGAGGCAGCATGTCAGTAGAAAAAGTTGCGATCATCACAGCAGGTGGCAGTGGTATGGGCGCGGCAGCGGCACGGCGCCTGGCCGCTGACGGGTTCAAGGTTGGCATCCTTTCCTCCTCGGGCAAGGGCGAAGCCCTGGCTGCCGAGCTTGGTGGTATTGGCGTAACGGGTAGCAACCAGTCGGTTGAGGACCTGAAACGCCTGGTCGATGCCGTGGTGGAAAAGTGGGGGCGCATCGACGTGCTGGTCAATAGCGCCGGCCATGGTCCGCGCGCGCCAATCCTGGAAATCAGCGACGAAGACTGGCACAAGGGCATGGACACCTATCTGCTCAATGTCATTCGCCCGACTCGCCTGGTGACGCCCTACATGCAGCGCCAGAAAGGGGGTGTGATCATCAACATTTCCACCGCCTGGGCGTTCGAGCCGAGTGAGCTGTTCCCGACGTCTGCAGTGTTCCGCTCGGGCCTGGCCGCATTCACCAAAATCTTCGCCGACCAATTCGCCGGGGACAACGTGAGGATCAACAACGTCCTCCCCGGCTGGATCGACAGCCTGCCAGCCACCGAACAGCGCCGCGACAGCGTGCCGCTCAAACGCTATGGCACCTGCGAGGAAATCGCCGCCACCATTGCGTTTCTTGCCAGCGAAGGCGCTGCCTACATCACCGGGCAGAACATCAAGGTCGATGGCGGCTTGACACGTAGCGTTTGATTGCCTGTCGGCCCGCAGGCCAGTCGACTGATCGGGCCAAGGCGTTTACGCTGGCGCTTTCCCACCTGCACGGAAGCGCCAATGACAGAGGCATACCAAGGAAGCTGCTTGTGCGCAGCCGTCTCTTACCTGCTACTCACCCCACCCAAGGCAGTGAGCCACTGCCACTGCAGCCAGTGCCGCAAAAGTCACGGCGCCGCATTCGCTTCGTACGGCAGCATTCCGCGCAGCATGCTGCGCATATTGCGCGGCGCGTCCAGCATCAAGGCCTTTTCTTCATCACCGACGGTTACGCGCGAGTTCTGCACGGAGTGCGGCTCGACCTTGTTCTGGTCACGCGCCCAAGGTGAGTTTGCCGACTGGATTTCGATAGCACTGGGAACGCTTGATACACCGTTCCTGCCCAGGAAGCAGAAACATGTTCACGTCGACGCTGCTGCCCCTTGGTACTCACCGTGTAACCCTGACTCATAACGCTTGGCAGCACATCAAGCCACCCGATAGAGCAATCACGGCTAGGCACCCCGGTGCCTGAACAACGGATGCTAGCGCTTACCGCACCTTCCAGAGATTCCGTTCGTTGACTGACTCACAGCACAACCCTAGCTACATGAAACGGTTCGAAACCGTGCTTGCCTACATCGACAGCCACCTCGAAGGTGACCTGTCGGTGAATGCCTTGAGCCGCATCGCCAACTTCTCGGCATTTCACTTCCATCGGCAGTTCACGGCCTACATGGGCGTTCCGGTTTCACGGTATGTGCAACTGATGAGGCTTCGACGCGCAGCGCATCAACTGGTCGCCTCGCCCGCGACGCCCATACTGGAGGCCGCATTCGGCGCCGGTTTCGAAAGCCCCGAAGCCTTTGCCAGAGCGTTCAAGCGCGCCTTCGGCATGGCGCCGAGCGCGTTCGCCAAGGCACCGAACTGGCAGGCCTGGAGTGCGGTATTCAATGTTCCTCAGCGATCCAGGAGTATCACCATGCAGATCCGTATCGTGAATTTCGCCGAAACCCGCGTGGCCGCGCTCGAACACCAAGGGCCGCCCGGCCTGGTCAGCGAAAGCGTCGCGCGTTTTCGCCAATGGCGCATGCACAGCGGCCAGTCGCCTGTGGCCAGCAGCCGTACCTTCGGTATCCCCTACGACAACCCCGACACCACCCCGGCCCACGCCTTTCGCTTTGCCGTGTGCGGCGAGATAGACGAGGCAGTGCAGCCCAACGATTTCGGGGTGCATGAACGGGTAATACCGGCGGGGCGCTGTGCCGTGATTCGACATACCGGTTCGCCTGACTACATTGGCGAAACCATCTACCCGCTTTATCGTGACTGGCTGCCATCGAGCAACGAAGAACTGCGTGATCATCCGTTGTTCTTTCATTACCTGAGCGTGTACCCGGAAACGCCACTGGAGCAATGGCAGACGGACATCTACGTGCCGCTGAAATAGGCTGAGCCATGCACAGCGGGCGTAGCCAACTTGGCCGGCCCAGACGCATGGCCGGGCAACCGAGCCGGGGATCAGATACGTACCCTGGATGCCTCGCCATGCGTCTGGAGGCGTATTTGCTTGCGATAAAAGGCGTGAATAGCCCACACCACCCCTACGAACAACAAGGCTGTACCAAGCGCTTCCATAGGAGACGGCCAGCGCTGGTTGATGAGCAGGCCCATCGTAGTTGCATAAATGGTCCCGCTGGCAATCAATTGCCCGCTCAGCGCCAGCGGAAGACGCCGCGTTGCGATTGACCATGCCCAGGCACCTGCAAGGGTGGCCCCTAACCCCTGAATCAGCCCACAGACGATCAGCGCCTGAGTACCTGCCAATCCGCTCGGATAGCTAGCGAAATGAGACAGTTTCAAGTACAGCCCAACCGGGATGAACGCCAGCATTTCGACGCTGCACATGAAGATCAACATGGCTGACCACAACATGGGAGACATGCTTGGGCGTCGAGCCAAAGCACTTTCATTCAACAGACCAAAACCGGTCCAGAATGCGACTGCCAACAACGATGCAAGCAACCCAAGCAGTAACGACGCGGTCGGGAGCACTACCGCCGCACGGCTAGCATCAAACACGCTCAGATTGACCAGGCTGATGCCCAGGGCCGCCACCATCAGTGGCCCGGCAATGGCGCGCCAAGGCACGCTGGCGCTGCGCATGTTGCCGGCAATCGCGAGCACGATCGGTACTGACCCCATCATCACAGGGGGGATCACCGGCCCGGCTGCTAAAACCGCAGTGGTGATCAGGAAGAAGTAGCCAATGTATCCCAAGAAGCCCAGCAGTGCGGCACAGGCCCAGTCACTCAGTCGCAATTGCCGCACTTCGCTGCGGTAAACGAACAGCACCAGCAGGCTACCTAACCCGGCAAAGGCATAGCTCACCACCGCCAGGTCAAAAAGGCTGTAATCACCGACCAGCCCAGGAAAAATGTAGAGCAGTGACCAGGAAAAGGTGGCGGCAATGGCCGCTAACAGGCCCAGGGTCATACGCTCTGCTCCTGCCTCTGAATCCAGCAATGAGCTATTTGCCGGGCAGTGTCGAATACCCGCATGTCCTGGCCCATCGCGCCGCTGACAAAACTGCCTTCCAACAAGATAAACAACCCTTGGGCAACTGCGTCGGGGTCGTTTATACCGGCGCTTATGGCCAAGGCAGCAAGGTTTTCGCGTATCCCTTGCTTATGCCTGCTCACTGCTAAATGCACGGGGTGGCTAAACTGGGGGAACTCAGCCGCACTGTTAACGAACAGGCACCCGCGCTCGCTATCTTTCAAAAGAAAGCGTTCATACAGATCGAAAAAAGCGAGCATGCCACTGACCGGCTCAGGATGCCCAGCCAGGGTGCGCGCTACCTCTTCACGCCAGCGTCGGTCACGCTCCTCAAGGCAAGCCACTATCAGCGCATCCTTGGAGGGGAAATGACTGTAGAGCGTCATTTTGGTAACACCCGCCATCGCGGCAATGGCCGTTACCCCCGTCACGTACAAACCTTGCGACAGAAACAGCTTCAGCGCGGCATCAATCAAACGCTCACGGGTATTGTCCAATTCAAGGCACTCCGGCAAAGGGACGGAGCTGACTATACTGACCGGTAAGATTCAGGCCGCATCCAGATACGACCTGAAGCATGGCCGCTACGACACAGAGCGCAGCAGCAAAACGCAGGCCTGGCCAATCAGAGACTTGCTACGCCAGCTAAGCGCCCCCTGTACTTGGGATGCGAATCTGGGCTGTGTGGCTGATCGTGCCGTCTACCCGCTTGCGAAACACCGCTTGGCCCAACGTGTCTTGGCCATGCCGGTGGCAACTGTGTTTACCGAGATCGATCCCGACCCGTGCTGACTCGCTCGTGATGATGGCCTCCAAAACAAAACACCCTGCGAAAGCTTAGCCCTCGCAGGGTGTGGGGGTGACCCGTTCATTTAGCCCGGCCTACGCTGGGCTTTCGTGCACGCTAAAGCCGGTACAGCATGGATGCGGTCAAATCATCGATCATTTTTTGAAGAAGACCCGACAGCGTTGCTGAGGCCTTTCGAATTATGATCGCCTGGCGTCGTTCCAGAGATGGCCGTGGACTTGGCCAAACCGCGAGTGTCCTTGGAGTGAGCGACACCCGAGGTGGTGGTGCCATGACCGTTGTCGCTGTTGCGCGAGCTTCCGTAATGATTGCCGCTTACCCCATGATCGCGTGTCGCCTTTCCGGCGTGATCACTTCCAAGGCCCTTCCCGCTTCCACTATGCCCTCCCATGCCACCGCCATGTCCGGCGCCGTTTCCACCGCCATGTCCGCCGCCACCGCCATGACCACCGCCGCCACCACCGCCGCCCTTGGCATAAGCGGAACTGATAGGGGAGATATCGGCGGGCAAGAATGCCGTCATTCCGAGTGCCAATGCACAAGCAAAGACAGCAACCAAAGGTTTTCTCATTTTTGTTCGGCTCCGGAGACGCGAGTGGATAGCTAAAGTGCAGGTTGGACCTGACACAGACACCAAAGTTCTCGCATTCCGACAGGCTGCCAGGGAAACGCCGATCACGTTTCCCGAGCGCGTAGTAAGCAACATCTCGACCCCGCCAGCCCATTTTTCGGCCGATAGCGCAGCGTTCAATAAACTATCGGCGCCCAATCAAATGGTTCGACAGCGCAAACATCGTGGTCAGTTGTGCAGTGTTCTTGGCCAAGGGGTTTGCCTTGATGGGCATTTTCGCCACGGGACTGTCTCGCTACCTGTACCGGCGGCCACGGCTGGTGAATGGGCTGAACGTGGGCGCAGGCCTCACCTTCGTCGCGTCTGGCGTCTCGATTGCGGCGTTGAGCCAGAGATAGCAAGCAGGAGAAAGCGGCGGGGCTGCGTATGAGCCCCGCGTTTCATCACGATGCTGAAGCCTTGACGGCCAGCTTCGCATGGGTGTTCAGTTCCTCAGCGATGAAGGCCGAAATCATCGCCCGATAGACCTGCTCCACCACCTCAGCCGAGGCACCGGTTTCGTCAGCCATCTCACGAACCTTCTTGATCACTTGCTCGACCCGAGCAGGCGCACGCACATCATCGGTGGTTTTCTTGAAGCTCGCTGCTTGCGTCACGAGCCTTCCACGTTTGGCGAGAAGCGAAACGAGGCTGCGGTCGATTTCATCGATCCGTTGACGGACTTCGTCCAGAGAGGTGCAACGTACATCCATTTGCTTGACTTCCTTTTCAGAAGCCTGCGATTGATTGGAGCAGGCTGTCGTGGGTGATCGGGGCGTGCAGTGTAGCTTCTGTGCTAGGTCTGCTTCACGCTCCGCAGAGGGGTGTAACGCCGCAGGGATATCCCAGTCCATTTCGAATAACCAGCTCACGCCTGCGTGGCGCAGATCGCGAAAATGCAGATCCTCCACGCCAACCATCTGTCGCCCAGGCTTGGGCAGCCTGCTGGCGGGCGAATGTCTGGGACCTTTGGTAGACTAGGACACCCTTTTTCTTGAGGCGGATCTGGACGGTATAGCTAACCATTCCATCGGCCTTTTTCCTTGCTCTGATCGTTGCCATGATTTCCGGTGGTACGAGTGTGTTTGGCGGCGGTAGCCCGCACCACTGTCAAACCCAACACGCCCCCGGAAAATGGTACATAAATGCGTAGCCCAGAATGCTCCTAGAAAACGCTTCAAAGCCACAAACCACGCGCCCTGAGCCGTCACGCCGCTTCAGCGTTGCCCCCATGATGGACTGGACCGACAGACATTGCCGGTTCTTCCTGCGCCTGCTCTCCCGGCAAACCCTGCTCTACACCGAAATGGTCACCACCGGTGCCCTGCTGCACAACGACGCTCACCGTTTCCTGCGCCACGATGCTTCTGAGCACCCGTTAGCCCTCCAACTGGGCGGCAGTGTGCCGGCCGACCTGGCCGCGTGTGCGCGCCTGGCTGAAGAAGCGGGCTACGATGAGGTCAACCTCAACGTTGGCTGCCCGAGCGACCGGGTGCAGAACAACATGATCGGCGCGTGCCTGATGGCTCACCCGGCGCTGGTGGCCGACTGCGTGAAGGCCATGCGAGATGCCGTATCGACGCCTGTCACGGTGAAGCACCGCATTGGTATCAACGGCCGTGACAGCTACGCCGAACTGAGCGACTTCGTCGGCCAGGTGCGTGAGGCCGGCTGCCGAAGTTTTACCGTGCATGCACGCATCGCGATTCTGGAAGGGCTGTCGCCGAAAGAGAACCGCGAGATTCCGCCGCTGCGCTATGACATCGCAGCGCAGTTGAAGAGGGACTTCCCGGACCTGGAGATCGTGCTCAACGGCGGGATCAAGACCCTGGACGAATGCCAGGCACACCTTGAAACCTTCGATGGCGTGATGCTGGGGCGCGAGGCGTATCACAACCCTTATCTGCTGGCCGAGGTGGACCAGCAACTGTTTGGCAGCGATGCGCCGGTGGTCAGCCGTAGCGAGGCATTGGCGCAACTGCGGCCTTACATCGTGACGCATATGGAAAGTGGCGGTGCGATGCACCACGTTACCCGGCATATTCTGGGGCTGGCCCAAGGATTCAAAGGGGCGCGGCGCTTCCGCCAGTTGCTGTCGGCAGACATTCACAAGGCGGCCCAACCCTTGGCGGTGTTTGACCAGGCCGTGGAGTTGTTGCAAGGGCGGTGACCTCAGAGGGAGGGAACCTCGGGCTTGCTTGCGACTCGAACCTTCACCTTTCGTACAGCCCCGTGCGGGCCAGCGGGTCCGCAGGGTTTCGGCGGCCCTTGAGCGGCTGCCGGGGCTCGGGTAATGTCGAGTAAATGCACAGGACAGAGCACGCCCATGACCTCCAAGCTGGAACAACTCAAGCAGTTCACCACCGTGGTCGCCGACACCGGGGACCTGGACGCCATCACCCGCCTGAAGCCGGTCGATGCCACCACCAACCCGTCGCTGCTGCTCAAGGCTGCTGCCATCCCGGGGTACGCCGATCTGCTCAAGCAGGTGAAGGCCGACGCCAAAGGTAATGTCGACCTGGCCTGCGACAAGTTTGCGGTGGCGGTAGGCTCGGGCATTCTCAAGGTCATCCCGGGGCGTATCTCCACCGAGGTGGATGCTCGCCTGTCGTTCGATGAGCCAGCCCTGCTGAACAAGGCTCGTCAGCTAATCGCCCTGTACGAGGCGGCCGGAGTGGCAAAAGAGCGCGTGCTGATCAAGCTGGCCTCCACCTGGGAAGGCATTCGTGCCGCCGAGCAGCTGGAGAAGGAAGGTATCCAGACCAACCTGACCCTGTTGTTCTCCTTCGCCCAGGCCCAGGCTTGTGCCGATGCCGGGGTGTTTTTGATTTCGCCGTTCGTGGGCCGTATCTACGACTGGTACAAGAAGAGCACCGGCCAGGAATACGTGGGCGCCGAGGACCCAGGCGTGCAGTCGGTCACCCGCATCTACAACTACTACAAGGCCAATGGTTACAACACTGTGGTGATGGGCGCCAGCTTCCGCAATATCGGCCAGATCGAACAACTGGCCGGCTGTGACCGCCTGACCATCAGCCCCGAGCTGCTGCAGCAGCTCAGCGATGACCAGGGTGAGTTGCCGCAGGTGCTGAAACCGGGCAACGCCGGTGAAGCCAAGCAGCACCTGAACGAAAGCCAGTTCCGCTGGGCGATGAACGAAGACGCCATGGGCACCGAGAAACTGGCCGAAGGTATCCGCCAGTTTGCGCGGGACCAGGAAAAGCTGGAGAAGTTGATGGCTGAAAAGGCCTGATACAGTTCGTGTTTGCCTGACGGGCGGGAAGTGTTCAGTATTTTCCGCCCGTTTTGTTTGCCACGCCTTAGTTGTGTATTGAATTCTCGGGCCTGTTCGCGGGCCAGCCCGCTCCTACACCGATCGATGTAAGGGCGGGCTTGCCCGCGAACAGGCCGCCATAGCCACCCGAGCTGTCGATGACCTCCCCTAACCCGTTGCCCCTCGTTCTCGCCGGCCCGGTACTGCGCCGCCTGGAACCCCAGCGTCTGGCCGTCTGGCTGGTCACTACCCAACCACTGCAGCCCGAGTTCGTCTGCCTGGCAAGCAAGGCCCATGTCGATTGCCAAGTGGTGCCGATTGGCCGGCATGCCTACGTTCACCTGCTGGACATCCAATTCGCCAGCCCCCTGCCCTGCAACCAGCTGCTCGACTACGACCTGCTGATCAACGGCCAGGGTATCGCCGACTGGGCGCCGCACCTGCTCTACCCCGGCGCCCAGCGCCCAAACCTGGTGCTGCGTGAGCGCCTCGACCAGTTGCTGCACGGCTCCTGCCGCAAGCCGCACCACCCTGCTGCCGACGGCCTGCTGTGCGCCGACCGGCTGCTGCAGGGGTGCAAGAAGCCCGAAGACCGCCCCGCCGTGCTGGTGATGACGGGCGACCAGGTTTACGCAGACGATGTCGCTGGCCCCATGCTGCGCGCCATCCATAGCCTGATCTCGCGCCTGGGCTTGTTCGACGAGCAACTGGAGGGTGCGGTGGTAGCCGACAGCCAGGCGCTGTACCAGCACCCGGCCAGCTACTACCACCGCGCCGACCTGCTGCCGGCGCTGGAACGCAACGATACCCTGCGCGAGCGTTTTTTCGGCGGCAAGCGCAAGCCGATCTTCTCGTCCAGCAACGCCGACAACCATCTGGTGACCTTCGCCGAAGTCATGGCCATGTACCTGTTGGTGTGGTCGCCGGTGCCCTGGCAGCTGGTGGACCTGGGCATCCCCAGCGGGCTCAGCGACGAGCATCAAGCCCGATACCGGCAAGAGCTGCCGCTGATCCAGGGGTTTGCCGACAATCTCGGTCAGGTGGCGCGGGTGATGGCCCACCTGCCCTGCCTGATGATCTTCGACGACCACGACATCACCGACGACTGGAACCTCTCGGCGCAGTGGGAGGAAACGGCCTACGGCCACCCATTCTCGCGAAGGATCATCGGCAACGCCTTGCTCGGCTACCTGCTCTGCCAGGCCTGGGGCAACAGCCCGGACGATTGCAATCCGCTGATCGAACAGTGCCAGGTGCTGACCCGCCAGAACCAGGATGAGTTGATAGGCGAGCTGCTGCGCTTCCAGGGCTGGCAGTTCAGCCTGCCTACAGAACCACCGCTGCTGGTATTGGACACCCGCACCCGCCGCTGGCGCAGCGAAAGCAACCTGGCCAAGCCGTCCGGCCTGCTGGACTGGGAAGCGCTGAGTGAATTGCAGCAAGCACTGCTCGATCATCCTTCGGCGGTCATCGTGTCACCTGCGCCGATTTTCGGGGTGAAGCTGATCGAGACGGTGCAGAAGGTGTTCAGCTGGCTGGGCTACCCCCTGCTGGTGGATGCCGAAAACTGGATGGCCCACCGCGGTGCAGCACAGGTCATCCTCAATATCTTCCGCCACTCGCGCACGCCGGGGCACTACGTGGTGCTGTCGGGGGATGTGCATTACTCGTTCGTGTATGAGGTGCTGATTCGCCACCGCCAGCGCAGCCCGCACTTGTGGCAGGTGACTAGTAGCGGAATCAAGAACGAGTTCCCCCGGCGCTTGCTGGATGTGCTCGACCGGCTCAACCGCTGGCTGTATGCGCCACGCTCGCCGCTCAACTGGTTTACCAAGCGCCGAGAAATGGAGGTGATGCCGCGTACGCCCAGCCACAGCAAGGCCGGGGAACGGCTGTGGAATGGTGCCGGGCTGGGACAGGTGTTCTTTGATGAACAGGGGCGGCCGGCGCGGGTGTATCAGCTGGATGCGGGCGGGGGTGAGGCTACAGAGTTTAAAAACCGGGAGCAGTGAGATTCAGAATTTTTACAGCCTGTGCCGGCCTCTTCGCGGGTAAACCCGCTCCTACACCTGATTGGGGGTGGACACACATTGGTGTTTGGGCGCAGGCCGTCGTAGGAGCGGGTTTACCCGCGAAGAGGCCGGCACAGGCCAGAGATCAGCTCCGCTCCAGCGCATTGACCAGATCATGGAAGGCTTCGCGGTTGGAGTCATTCAGGCCCATGAGGATCTTGTGCGCCTCCAGCACCTTGGAGCGCACCACATCTTCATTCTGGTCCTGCGACGGCAAGTCGGTCAGGCAATCGGTGCAGGGTATCGGCCGATCGACGATGTTGAACACCTGATCGAAGCCCATCGACTGCAATAGCCGTGAAATGTCCGGATTGGTAGTCACCACCGTCGGCAGCAGGCCCACCTTCTGCCGCGACAGGATCGACAGCTTCGCCAGCAGGCCCAGCGTGGTGCTGTCGATACTCTCGGTTTCAGTCAGGTCGATGACAATCGCCGAGAAGTTCAGCGCAGTGAAAATTTTCTCGATCGTCGCATCCAGCGCCGAACACAGGGTCAGGCGCACTTCACCAACGAATTTCAGTACGAAGGTACCGCTCTGCTCGGCGAACTGAATTCTACCGGTACTCATTGAAGGTTCCTGCTCAACACCAATAGGGCGATATCATCCGGCATCTCCCCAAGCGTAGCCAATCCAAATCGTTGACGCAGCCCATCCAGACTGCCACCTGCTGCCTTGACGATCTCCGGCAAGGCGGCTTCTTTATCTTTGAGCGTATCACCCGGCAAAAGGTCCAGAATGCCATCGGACATCAGGCTGAGGCTGAACTGCGGGGGTAGCTCCACCACCAAGTCCTGGTAGGTGGCCTCATCGAACAACCCCACCGGCAGGCCGCGGCCTTCCAGGTAGCGGCAATGTTCGGGGGTGTACAGTACCGGCAACGGCAAATGGCCGCCGACAGCGTAGGTCAGCAGGCCGGACTCTTCGTCGATCACCCCGCCGACCATGGTGACGTGCTTGCCCAGCTTGCTGTTGATCAGGCCGCGGTTGATGTGGCTGAGCACTTCAGACGGCTTGAACTCACGCATTCTGCTGCGCTTGAGCTCGAACATGAGGCGCGTGGTCATGAATTTCAACAGCACGGTGACAAAGGCCGACGACGCCCCATGCCCGGATACATCGGCGAGGTAGAAAGCAATGCGCCGCTCGTCCACGCGGAAATAATCGACAAAATCACCCGAAAGATACAACGACGGGATGATCTGGTGCTCGAAGGCGAACTCGCCGGCCACCCAGGGGCTTTCCGGCAACATGTTCATCTGCACCTGGCGACCGGCGGTCTGGTCCTCCTGCAACAGGTGCAGGCTGGCCTCCAGTTCGCGGTTGGCGGCTTCGAGCTTGTCGCGGTAGCGCTGGTTTTCCAGCACAAGGCGCGAGCGGTCGAGGGCGCGGCGCACCGAATGCTCGAGTACGGCCAGGTCTTCCAGCGGCTTGATGAGGTAGTCGGCGGCGCCCAGGCGCAACGCTTCCACCGCATCACTCATGACGCCGGCACCGGACACCACGATCACCGGCAACTGCGGCGCACGCTCGCTGACCTGACGGATCAGTTCGAGGCCGCCCATCTGCGGCATGCGCAGATCGCAGATCACGAGGTCGGGCTGGTGTTCTTCGAAGACCTGAAGCCCCTGCTGGCCATTACCGGCCTGGAGGACGCTGAAACCACTGTCTTCAAGATAGGCGGCGAGGCTGGCACGGACCACGTCGTCGTCATCGATGATCAGCAGCGTTGCACTGGTTTTCTGCATGTGGGCGAACGGCGCCGATTTAGGTTGGTGCAGCGGTGTCGGCAAGGCAGACGGCCAGCTACGGGAATTCTTTATGGTCACACTCTACTTGAGTTGTAGGACAAGAACACCTGCCCGGCAACTGTCAGAGGTACCTTGTAAGGCGCAGACGGTACTCCCATCCGGCAGGGGTTTCAAGCATGCTGGGGTCGACCTCGCCGCTCTTTACAGGGCAAATCACCGGGAGTTATAAGAAAGTCGACCAGCGCAACCCGACGGGAAGGATGCAGCATGCCCCACACGCCCTCCAGCCATAGCGAGAAACGCGACTTCATTCGCATGCGCATCGACACCGAGGTCAGCCTTTTGCACGAAGGCCAGGTGATTGCGGCGGTGTGCCTGGACCTGTCCAGCGGCGGCATGCAAGTGCAGGCGCCACAGCGCTTTCTGGTGGGTGATCAGATCGAGGTACGGATCGACTCCGACCATCCGGCGCTGAAGGGGCTGCATGCCAGCACCGAAGTGGTATGGATTGCCGACCAGCCGGGCGGGCAGCAGAAGTTCGGGCTGCGGATTCTGGCCATGCATTGAACTAGGGGCCGCTTTGCGGCCCCAGGTTCACAGATCAGAAGTCGTCTTCGACCTCGCCATCCTTCACCTTGAACTCGCGGTTTTGCAGGTAGGCATTGCGAATGAAGATGTACTTGTCACCCTGAATCAGCTTTTCGGCCGAGAGCAGGCTGGCGCGGGTGTCGATCAGGTCCAACGCGAAGATCGAATTGCGCGTAGGCACGTGGTCGATGTAGCGATAGGGTTTGGTGTAGGTGTCCGGGTACTTGGCCACACCATCACGCACAGTGCTTGGGCCCAGCAGTGGGATGACCACATACGGCCCGCTCGGCACACCCCAGTAGCCCAGGGTCTGGCCAAAGTCCTCGTCGTTGCGCTGCAGGCCCATCTTGGTACCCACATCGAAGAAGCCACCCAGGCCGAAGGTGGTGTTGACGATCAACCGCGCCGTATCCACGCCCGCCGCATGCGGCTTGAGCTGCAACACGTTGTTGGCCAGGTTGGTCACGTCCCCCAGGTTGCGAAAGATGTTGTGGATGCCATCTTCGAGGAACTGTGGAGTGACCGCCTGGTAGCCCTTGGCCAATGGTTTGAGGGCATAGGTGTCGAGGGTGTCGTTGAAGCGGAAGATCGGGCGGTTGACCGCTTCCCAGGGATCTTCCTCGGTGGCGGCCTGGGTGGCTGCCGCGGGCGCCAGCAGCATGCTGGCGCAGACACAGGCCTGGGTGACTCGTTCGATCACACTGGCACCGATCCTACGCATAGATGTTTCTCCATCGAATTTCTTGGCCGCAAGCGCAACACATCGCGCTGCTATCAAGGCGGCAGTATAGAGACTTGCGGGCTGATAAACAGCCTTACACATTTTTGCTCAATATTTTGTGAACAACTGTTGCGCAGCGGGCGATGTCACAGGACGGTAACAATCAACGCATAGCCTTCGAACCATTTGGGGGAAGTTGCCATGGACACTGCGCCCGCCTTCACTGCTGTACTGTTCGGCTTGCGCGGCTGCCTGGTGCAGGCTACCCATGGCGCGCCATCACCCGCCCCCGGCGCCCTGGCCACCCTTGCCAGCCTGCGTCAGCGCCAAGTGCCGTGCATCTGGCTGGATGACCTCAATACCGCGCAAAGCGAGCGCCTGGCCCATGTGCTGCCCGACTGGCTGCCAGGGCATGCGGTCAATGACGTGCGCTGGCCGGCGCCGAACGCTTGCTGGCAGGCACTGATGGCGCTGGACAGCGAGCGCCTGGATGGCTGCGTATTGGTCAGCGGCGACCCGCGCCTGCTGCAGTCTGGCCTTAACGCCGGCTTGTGGACGGTAGGCCTGGCCGCCTGCAGCCCGTTATGCGACCGCACTTCTGCGCAATGGCAAGCCATGAGCCCGCAAGAGCAGGATCTGGCGCGCAGCAAGGCGACGCTGGCGCTGTTCAGCCTGGGCGTACACTCGGTGATCGACCATCTGGAAGCGCTGGACACCTGCCTGGTGGACATCGCCCAGCGCCGGCGCAAGGGTGAAAAACCCTGATACAGCCGTCTTGACGCGGATCATGCAAATCGGCAGCAGGTAGATTACCCTGAAGACAGGCCAGAACCTTTGCCACGTCGCCGAGGTCCATGGCTTGCCAAGCCATTGATGGAGAATAGCCAATGCCTGCCCGCGAATTGCAAGAGCGCCTGAACAGCTTGCGCGAGCAACTGGACCGCAACGTACCGCTTTCGGAAGAAGAGCTGGCCGCCCTGCACGAAGAGGCGCGCCAGATCGAGGCGCAACTGAAACTTGAGGAAGCCACGCCAGACAACAACCTGGTGGACGGCGTGAACCTGGCGATCGAACGCTTCGAGGCCGACCACCCCGACCTCACAGCCACCCTGCGCAGCATTGCCAACTCGCTGCACAGCATGGGGATCTGAAATAGCGGGGGCCGCAAAGCGGCCCCCCCCTGTATTACTGCCGGACCAGCCGTTTGTTATCCGGGCTGATCGGCCCGGTGCTGCGATACGGGTTGATGTCCAGCCCACCGCGGCGCACATAGCGCGCATAGACCGTCAGGTGCTCCGGCTGCAGCAGATTCTTCAGGTCCAGATAAATCCGTTCCACACACTGCTCATGGAAGTCGGCATGCTGGCGGAAGCTGATCAGATAGGTCAGCAGGCTGGCGTGGTCCAGCGCCCTGCCCTTGTACTCGACCACCACGCTGCCCCAATCCGGCTGGCCGGTGACTGGGCAGTTGGACTTCAGCAGATGGCTGTGCAGGGTTTCTTCCACCACCCGCTCCGGGTTGCAGCGCAACAGCTCTGGTTGCGGCTGCTCGTAGTTGCTGATGGCCACGTCCAGTGCATCGATGCACTGCCCCGGCAAAGCCACCACACCCTGGGCTTCAACCTCGGCCAAGGTGCGCACCTTCACCCCCACCGGCTTGCCGGCAGCGGCGGACAGGTCTTTTTCCAGGCAAGCCTGCAACGCGCCCAGCGAGGTGAACACTGTCTGGTTCAGCGAGTTGAGGTACAGCTTGAATGACTTGGACTCGATGATGTTTGGCGAATCAGCCGGGATGGCGAACTCGCCGATCGCTACCACCGGCTTGCCCGAAGGCAGCAGCCAGCTCAGCTCGAAGCAGTTCCAGTAATCCACCCCCTGCCAGGGCAAGGTCTGTGCAGTGACGCCCAGCTCGGCCCACTTGGCAGTGCGCGGGATCGGGAACAGCTGCTCCGGGGAGTAGGTGGCGATGTATTCGCTGGACTTGCCCAGCGGGGAATGTTCGGCAGCGGGATGCATGGAAACTGACCTAGAGGTTCGAAAATGCCCCTAGTCTACCGGTTTTGCACACCGCCTTGCAGGGCCAGTCACTCAATGGTCAATGTCCCGACCATACCCGCCTGGTAATGCCCCGGCACGTTGCAGGCAAACTCGATAGGCGCCGATTGGCGGAAGGTCCAGGTCAGTTCGGCGCGCTGGCCGGGCATGACCATCACAGTGTTGCCACCCCCGTGACCATGGCCGTCACCATGGTCCATCATTTGGCCGTGGTTCATCATCTTGCCGTGATCCATACCTTCGTGGTTCATCGCCTCGGTGAACATCTTGCCTTGCATGGCGACCATTTCCTTCTGGTGTTCGGCATGCATGGCCTTGTCGCCCAGGTTGAATTCGTGCGGCAGCCTGCCCTCGTTGACCAGCACGAAGCGCACCGTCTCGCCGGCTTTTACCTGCAGGCTTTTTGGCTCGAAGGCGATGTCCTTGAGCACCACGTTGACCGTACGGGTGGCCTTGGCCGCCGGGGCAGGCTCGCCAAAGGCGAAGGTCTGCGCCTGGCCAGCGAAAGCCGGCAGGCTGCCCAGGGCAAGGGTGGCGGCAATGAACAGGTGTTTCATGATGGCTCCGGGAATACACAGCAGGATGAAGCCACATTAGCCGGGGGCGACTGGCAGCTACCTGACAGGCACATTACAACTTTGTCAGCTTGGGCGAGCGGGCGCATCGTCACGTATCATTTCAGCCATCCCATTGCCCCTGTGCTAGCGGTAAAGCGGCGCCATAGGCTACGCACAATCTTTCAGAATATGGACAGCGCATGAAACTGCTGATCGTCGAAGACCAGGCCCGCACCGGCCAGTACCTGAGCCAAGGCCTGAGCGAGGCCGGCTTTGCCACCGAGCTGGCCACCGATGGCGAGACCGGCCAGTTCCTCGCCCTGACCGGCGACCACGACCTGCTGATCCTCGACGTGATGCTGCCCGGCCGCGACGGCTGGCAGATTCTTCAGGCCGTGCGCCAGGCTGGCCTGGATACGCCAGTGCTGTTCCTGACCGCCCGCGACGCCGTCGAGGATCGCGTGCATGGCCTGGAACTGGGCGCCGACGACTACCTGGTCAAGCCGTTCGCCTTTTCCGAACTGCTGGCCCGGGTACGCAGCCTGCTGCGCCGTGGCACCAGCCCGAGCCAGGACACGATCCTGAGCCTGGCTGACCTGCGCCTGGACCTGATCCGCCGCCGCGCCGAGCGCGCCGGGCTGCGCATCGACCTGACCGCCAAGGAATTCTCACTCCTTGAGCTGCTGCTGCGCCGCCAGGGTGAGGTACTGCCAAAATCGCTGATCGCCTCGCAGGTGTGGGACATGAACTTCGACAGCGACACCAATGTGATCGAAGTGGCCATCCGCCGCCTGCGCCTGAAGATCGACGACCCGCACCCCAACAAGCTGATCCACACTGTCCGCGGCATGGGTTACGTACTCGAAGAGCGCACCGATTGATGCGCCGGGTTTCCCTCGGCAGCCGCCTGGCCCTGCTGTTCGCCGCCTGCACCGCCACCGTCTCGCTGGGCGCCGGTCTGCTGTTCAGCCGGGCCAGCGAGCAGCACTTCGTCGAACTCGACCAACAACTGCTGGACTCGCGCCTGTCATTGTTTCGTACGCAACTGGCTGGTGTCAGCACGGCTGATGAGCTCCAGGCCCGCCTGCCTGCCCTGCACGATGAACTGAGTCACCAGGCCGACCTGGCCCTGCGTATCAGTGCCAGCAATGGCGCCACCTGGTTCGAAAGCCGCAGCGGGCTGCCGCATGCAGCGCAGGCCACCGGGCTGGCCACCCTGCATGCGCCAGGCATCGACTACCGCAGCCTGTCCGTGCCCCTGACACAGGGCGCCATGCAATCGCCGCGACTGACCCTGTACCTCGACATCACCCACCACCAGCACTTCCTGCAGGGCATGCAACGGCTGATCTGGCTGACGGTCGGCCTGTCGGCGCTAATCACCGCACTATTGGGTGCCTGGGCCGCCCGCAGCGGCCTGCGCCCATTGCGGCAGATGGGCCAGGTGGCCGCCAGCGTGTCAGCGCGCTCCCTCACCACCCGTCTGCCGGTGGCGCAGATGCCCGAAGAGTTGGCCGAGCTGGCCAGCAGCATGAACGCGATGCTGCAGCGCCTGGATGATGCCTTCCAGCGCCTGTCAGCGTTTTCCGCCGATATCGCCCACGAGTTACGTACGCCGCTGTCCAACCTGCTGACGCACACCCAGGTCACCCTCACCCGCCCACGCAGCCTCGAAGAATACCGAGAGGCGCTGCATGGCAACCTGGAAGAACTGCAATGGATGGCGCAGATGATCAACGACATGCTGTTTCTGGCCAAGGCCGACCACGGCCTGCTGGTACCAGGGGACGCGCCTTTGGCGCTGCATGACGAGGTGGATGCGCTGCTGGAGTACTACGCGCCTCTGGCAGAAGACAGCGACGTGCAGATGCTGCGCGAGGGTGAAGCCGTACTGCACGGTGACCGGCATATGCTGCGCCGGGCACTGTCCAACCTGCTGGACAACGCCATGCGCTTTACCCCGGCTGGAGGACAGATCAAGGTAACCCTGGGGCCGGGGCCGACGATCAACGTGGCCAATACCGGGCTGGCTATCGACCCGGCCGCGCTACCGCGGCTTTTCGACCGCTTCTACCGGGTGGACCCGGCTCGACGGGAAGGCAGCAGCGAGCATGCGGGGCTGGGCCTGGCGATTACCCGGTCGATCGTGCAGGCCCATGGCGGATGCATACGGGCGGAGTGCGAGGGTGGGTGGACCCGATTCGTGATCGAGTTCACTCAAGACCGGTGACCCTGGGGCGCTTTACGCCCCCAGGATCTCAGGCAGACATCAAACCGCCAGGCCAATCGCCGGCTGCACCTGCGACGCCCGGTAGGCCGGGTAAATGGTCGCCAGGAAACTCATCACCAGGCCGGCGGTGCAGATGATCGCCACATCTCCCCACTGCAACTGCGACGGCAAGCTGCTGACGAAGTACACATCCGAGGTAAAGATGTGCTGCCCGCTCACCCGCTCCAGCCAGCCGACGATCTGGCTGACATTGAACGCCGCAATCACGCCCAGTACGCCACCAATCAGCGTGCCGACAATGCCGATCAGGCTGCCCTGGACCATGAACGTGCCCATGATCTGCGCCGGCGTGGCGCCCAAGGTACGCAGGATGGCAATGTCCGGCCCCTTGTCGTTCACCACCATCACCAGGGTGGCGATGATATTGAACGCCGCGACCGCGATGATCATCATCAGCAACAGGCCGATCATGGTCTTTTCCATCTTCATGGCGCTGAACAGGCTGCCCTGGGTATGCGACCAGTCATCGGCCCGGTAGGCGTCACCAAGCCCGGCAGCAATTGCCTTGGACACCTGCGGAGCGGCATACAGGTCGTGCAGCTTCAGGCGCACACCTTGCACCTGGCCTGGCGCCCAGCGCTGCATCTCGGCTGCATCAGCAACATGGATATAGGCCTGCGACCCATCCAGCTCGGCGCCGACCTTGAAGATGCCAACCACGGTGAGGCGCTGCATGCGCGGGGTGATGCCACCCGGTTCCTTGCTGATTTCCGGCACGATCAAGGTCAGCTTGTCGCCGGTGTTCAGGCGGAAGCGGCGTGCGGTCAGCTCACCGATGACCACGCCGAATTCACCGGGCTGCAAGCCCTGCAGGCGGCCCTGGACGATGTGCTGGCCAACGATGGAAACCTTGCCCTCCTCGGCCGGGTCGATACCACCCACCTGGATCGGCTGCATGGCGCCCTTGTACGACAGCATGCCTTCCATCTCGGTAATCGGCGCCACCGCCATCACCGCCGGATTCTTCATGGCTGCGTCGGCCACCTTGTGCCAATCGTCCAGCGGCTGCACGCCCAGGATGGCGGCATGCGGTACCAGGCCGAGAATGCGCGAGCTCATTTCGCGCTGGAAGCCGTTCATTACCGACAGCACCACGATCATCGCCAGCACGCCCAGCGACAGGCCGATCATCGAAGTCATCGAAATGAACGAGATGAAGTGGTTGCGACGCTTGGCTCGGGTGTAGCGCGCGCCGATAAAGATGGGCAAGGGTCTGAACATGTACGAAATCACCCAATGGAAACAGGAAAACGGGGCAGCACCTGCCACCCCGGCAGTCGATCAGATGGCCACCAGGTGGCCATCGTCGAGCTTCAGCACACGGTCCATCTGCCGCGCCAGGTTGAGGTCGTGGGTGACCACCAGGAATGCCGTGCGCGAAGCGCTGGACAGCTCCTGCATCAGCTCCTGGATGCCTTGGGCGGTATGGTGGTCGAGGTTACCGGTTGGCTCGTCGAGCATCACCAGGCCGGGGCGGTTGACCAGCGCCCGGGCAATCGCCACGCGCTGGCGTTCGCCGCCGGAAAGCTCGGCCGGCTTGTGGTTCAAGCGGTGGCCCAGGCCTACCCGCTTGAGCAGCGCCTCGGCACGCTCCCGTGCCTCGGGGATGGGCGTCCGGCCGATCAGCAGCGGCATGCACACGTTCTCGATGGCGGTGAATTCCGGCAGCAGATGGTGGAACTGGTAGACAAAGCCCAACTCGCGGTTGCGTAGCAGGCCACGGGCACGCTCGCCCAATGCCGACAACTCTTCGCCAGCCAGCCACACGCTGCCCTGGGTCGGCCGGTCGAGGCCGCCCAGCAGGTTGAGCAAGGTACTCTTGCCCGAGCCGGAACTGCCAACGATGGCCACCCGCTCACCGGCCCGCAGTTCCAGGTTGAGCCCGGACAGCACCTGCACCGACTCCGGGCCCTCGTCGTAGGACTTGCCCAGGTTGCGGCAACTCAGAACGGCTTTATCACTCATGCGCGACTCACTCATAACGTAGCGCCTCTGCAGGCTGGGTGCGGGCCGCACGCCAGGCCGGATACAGGGTGGCGAAGAAACTCAGGACCAGTGCCGCTCCACAGACCATGTACACGTCCTGGGCCAGGATCTGCGACGGCAGGTAATCGATGAAGTACACGTCGGCGTTGAGGAACTTGTGGCCGATCAGTGTCTCGATGCCGGCGATCGCCGCGCTCACGTTCAGTGCCGCGAAGATCCCGACCACGGCGCCGATCAGCGTACCAATCACCCCGATCACCGTGCCCTGGACCATGAAGATGAGCATGATCTGCCCGGGCGTGGCGCCCAGGGTGCGCAGGATGGCGATGTCGCCGCGCTTGTCGTTGACCACCATCACCAGGGTGGAAATGATGTTGAACGCCGCTACCGCCACGATCAGCAGCAACAGCAGGCCGATCATGGCCTTTTCCATACGGATCGCCTGGTACAGGTTGCCGTGGGTACGGGTCCAGTCACGGCTATAGAATTCCTGGTCGCCCAGCTGCTGGGCGATGCTCCAGGCTACGCGCGGCGCCTGGAACAGGTCGTCGAACTTCAGGCGCAGGCCCTGGACCTGGTCGGGCTTCCAGCGGTGCAGGCGGGACAGGTCGCTGATGTTGGTCAGGCCCAGGTAGCCGTCGATCTCCCCCGCGCCAACGTGGAAGGTGCCAACCACGGTGAAGCGCTTCATGCGCGGGAACATGCCGGCGGGCGTCACGCTGACCTCGGGGGCGACGAAGGTGAGCTTGTCGCCGATGGCAACGCCCAGCTTGGCCGCCGCCTTGTCGCCGATCATGATGCCCCACTCGCCCGGCGCCAACTGGTCCAGGCGGCCTTGCAGGACGAAGTTGTCGATGATCGACACCTCGCGCTCGCGAGCGGGGTCGATGCCATTGAGCAGCACCTTCTGCACCTTGCCATCATGGGTCAGCAGGCCCTGCATCTGGGTGAACGGCGCAACCGCTACCACCTGCGGATTCTGCTTTACTTGTTGGGCAAGGGCCTGCCAGTCGGCAATGGGCTGGCCGCTCTCCAGCGTGGCATGAGGAATCATCCCCAACACGCGGGTGCGCATCTCATGGTCGAAACCGTTCATCACCGACAGCACCACGATCATTACCACCACGCCCAGGGCGAGGCCGATCATCGAGGTCAGGGAAATGAACGAGACGAAGTGATTGCGACGTTTGGCACGGGTATAACGCGTGCCGATGAATGCGAAAAGAGGTCTGAACATGTCGGGGCTTGTTCGGATGAAAGGGAACGTCCTTGTGGCGAGGCGCCTACGGCGGCTTTACACTCGGACCACCGCCGCTACCTTGGGTTCGCCATGACGACATTAGACGAAGAAGATCGCCGCGAATACTACCGCATCGAAGATCGGATCGCACTTCAAATAAGCCCCCTTAGCGCGGCCGAAGCCCTTGAACCAGATGTGTTGCAAGATGATTCGCCGCTGTTCAACCTGCTCAGCGAGCTGCACCTGGCCGACTTCGAGTCGCAACACCTGTTGCGCCAGTTAAGCGACAAGGACCGCACCCTCGCCGCGTTCCTGCGGGCACAGAACAAGCGCCTCGACTTGCTCAGCGCGGTGGTTGGGCAAACCCTGCTTGGCGAGGTCGGCGAACCACTGCCGGTGGTCATTTCCGAAGGCGGCGTCGAATCCGTCCACGCCACACAGATTGCCCCCGGTACCCGGGTGAAAGTGAAAATGGTGCTGATGCCGCGCGCCCACGGCCTGCTGCTGCGCGGCAAGGTTACCCATTGCGACCCTCGCCCGGAGGGCGGCTTCGAGGTCGGTACCGAGTTCATCGACATGACCGACGCCCAACGACAACTGCTGGCCCGATACATCCTGCAGCGCCAGCAACAACAACGGCGCCAGCAGCTGGAACTGAACGACCCCGCCTCCTGAGCCAATTTTTCCCTGATTTGAAGGAACGAACGTGACCCTGATCTACGGCCATCGCGGCGCCAAGGGCGAAGCACCCGAGAACACCCTGAAGAGCTTTCAGCAATGCCTGTCCCATGGCGTGACCCGCTGCGAGCTGGACCTGCACTTGTCATCCGACAACGAACTGATGGTCATCCACGACCCCACCCTCAAGCGCACCACGGGCCGGCGCGGCAAAGTGGTCGAGCACCCGGCCGCCGAACTGGTCAAGATCGATGCCCGCAAAGGCGGCCCGGGCCATGTGCAGCCCTGCCCGATCCCGAAACTGGAAGAGCTGTTCGAAAAATGCCCGTTCGAACACTGGCAACTGGAGGTGAAAAGCGCCTCGCGCACCCGCGCGGCCACCACCGTCCTGGCGATCCGTGAACTGGCCCAGCAATATGGCCTGCTGGACAAGGTGACCATCACCTCCAGTTCACGCGAAGTACTGGGCGCCGCCCTGGAACTGGTGCCAGACGTGAAGCGCGGGCTGGTGGCCGAATACGCCTGGCTTGACCCGCTGAAAGTGGCACAGAACTACGGCTGCGAACTGCTGGCATTGAACTGGACGCTGTGCACCCCCGAGCGCCTGCTCAAAGCACAGGGCCAGGGTTTGCATGTGTCGGTGTGGACGGTCAACGAGCCGGCACTGATGCGCCGGCTGGCTGACTTTGGTGTGGACAGCCTGATTACAGACTTTCCCGGTTTGGCCAAGACCACCCTCGGGTAGGGTTGAAATCGGTCTCTCCGACCGGCTCAGGCCACCGGTCGGAGCCGCTCAAAAAAGCCGGTTCAGGCCGTCATAGGCAGCTACCCGATAGGCTTCAGCCATGGTCGGGTAGTTGAACGTGGTGTTGACGAAGTACTTCAGGTTGTTCTGCTCACCTGGCTGGTTCATGATCGCCTGGCCAATGTGGACGATTTCCGAAGCCTGGTAGCCGAAGCAATGCACGCCGAGGATTTCCAGGGTTTCGCGGTGGAACAGGATCTTCAGCATGCCCTGCGGCTCGCCGGCGATCTGCGCACGCGCCATGCTCTTGAAGAAGGCCTTGCCCACTTCGTACGGCACCTTGGCCTGGGTCAGCTCCTGCTCGTTCTTGCCGATCGAGCTGATCTCGGGAATGGTGTAGATACCCGTCGGCACGTCGTTGACGAAGCGCCAGCTGCCGTTATCGACAATGCTGCCAGCGGCCGACCGGCCCTGGTCATGGGCGGCACTGGCCAGGCTTGGCCAGCCGATCACGTCGCCGGCACCGTAGATGTTCGGCACGGTGGTACGGTAGGCCTCGTCGACCTCGATCTGACCACGGCTGTTCACCTTGATGCCGATGTTTTCCAGGCCCAGCTTGTCAGTGTTGCCGGTACGGCCGTTGCACCACAGCAAGGCGTCGGCCTTGATCTTCTTGCCCGACTTGAGGTGCAGGATCACCCCGTTGTCCAGGCCTTCGACGCGCTCGTACTCTTCGTTGTGGCGCACGGTGATGTTGTTGTTGCTGAAGTGGTAGCTCAGCGCCTGGGAAATTTCCGAATCGAGGAAGCTCAGCAGCTGGCCACGGTTGTCAACCAGCTCGACCAATACGCCCAGGCCACTGAAGATCGAAGCGTATTCGCAACCGATCACGCCGGCGCCGTACACGATCAGCTTGCGCGGGGTATGGCTGAGGCTGAGGATGGTGTCGCTGTCGTACACGCGCGGGTGGTGGAAGTCGATGTCGGCCGGGCGGTAGGGGCGCGAGCCGGTCGCGATGATGATGTGCTTGGCGTTGAGCTTCTCGACCACGCCATTCGGGCACACCACTTCCACGGTTTGCTCGTCGGCAAAGCTGCCGGTGCCGACGAACACGTCGACGCGGTTACGGGCATAGTAGCCGGTGCGCGATGCGACCTGCTTGGCGATGACCTTCTCGGCGCTTTTCAGCACGTCCGGGAACGAGAACCAGCGCGGCTCGCCGATGGCACGAAACATCGGGTTGGTGTTGAACTGCATGATCTGCCGCACCGAGTGACGCAGTGCCTTGGACGGAATGGTACCCAAGTGGGTGCAGTTGCCACCGACCTGGCGACGGTCATCGACCATCGCTACCTTGCGCCCTGCTTTGGCGGCGTTCATTGCCGCGCCTTCACCGGCCGGGCCGGAACCCAGCACCACTACGTCGTAGTTGTAGACAGCCATGCGTACTCCTTCAGAACTGGCCCGCAAGCCACGGTCGCTCGCGGGGCACGATCATGCCGCCGGGGCGCCATGAGAAAATTCGGGTGCAGTCTAATCAACCCTGAACGCCGCGCACATTAACCCTTGGTCGCGTCGTAGGCCAATTTTGCCCGCACTACATATGCTTCACCCATTCCCTGGCGGCAATCATCCCTGCTTGTGCTTTCACTGGCCTTTCACTGCCCGTTCGAACGCGGGCGTAGCTCGGGAGACGAAGCCTCCCTCTGCTCGAGTCACCAAAACCGCAGCCAGATCATGCGCCACGGCAAAATCCCAGCCTCGCTGTGGGCCCAGGATGAGCAGCAGCGTCGAATAGCCATCGGCCAGCAGTGCTGAGGCGTCCAGCACCGTAACGGCAGCCAGGTCATGTTCGACCGGGCGCCCGAGGCGGGCATCGAAGGTGTGCGAATAGCGCCGGCCATTCTGCTCGAAATAGTGCCGATAGTCACCCGAGGTTGATACTGAAAGGCTATTGACCGGGATGATCTGGCGGGCGATCTGACGGTCTTCGCGGGGCAGTTCCAGGGCAATACGCCAAGGGCTGCCGTCAGGCTTGCGGCCAACCGCCTTCAGCTCGCCAGTGGCCTCGGCGACAAAACTGCTGACACCCATGGCCTGCAGGCGCGCAGCGATCAAGTCGACAGCATGGCCGGCGACGATGCTGTTGAAGTCGAGCTGCACCGGGGCATCCTTGCACAGGGCTCGACCTTTGACGCGCAAGTGCTGGTAACCCACGCGCTGGCGTACCTGGGCCA
Source organism: Pseudomonas sp. CGJS7 (assembly GCF_036961695.1). Lineage (NCBI taxonomy): Bacteria > Pseudomonadati > Pseudomonadota > Gammaproteobacteria > Pseudomonadales > Pseudomonadaceae > Pseudomonas > Pseudomonas sp. CGJS7. Next base: position 44,321 of record NZ_JBAMDI010000008.1, read on the forward strand.
GTGCCTGTGGTTCGGGTACCTGCTCGTGACGGGCCTGAGGGCCGAAGCCCCACAAGTCGAGCAATGGCTCTACCGTTAGATCGAAAGCGCCATCGCTCTGCTCGGCAAGGTGCTGGCCCAGGCTGACCAACGCGAGCATGTCAGGCGGCAGGGCCAGGCACTGGCCCGCAGGCAAGCGGTTGAACTGGCTTACGATGGAATCGCCGCGGTAGGTCGAGTAGTGGTGGTCGATTTCGTGCAGGATGGTTTCCACCGCCATCTGCACCTGGGCCGGCAGCGGGCCACCAGGCTCGCGGACGTACTGGATGCTGTAGCTGCTGCCCATGGTCGGGCCACCCAGGCGCTCGAGGGTGGGGCCTTGGTTGCAGGCGGTGAGTAGCAGCAGAATGAACAGTAGGGCTGTGCGCACAGTAGGGTTTCTCGGTTGCCGGTGCTGGCCTCTTCGCGGGTAAACCCACTCCTACAGGGGCAGTCCATAATCCTGTAGGAGCGGGTTTACCCGCGAAAGGGCCGGCACTGACAACACACATTCAGAATAAAAAAAACGGGAACCCGAAGGTTCCCGTTTTTTCATTGCCTTACAAGCGAATCAGCGTGGAAACGCTGGCGGGTTCACACCAGCCATGTCTTCCATCACACGAACCACCTGGCAGCTATAACCGAATTCGTTGTCGTACCAGACGTACAGAACAACGCGGTTGTCGTTGGCGATGGTCGCTTCTGCGTCAACCACACCGGCGTGGCGCGAGCCGACGAAGTCGGTCGAAACCACTTCCTGGGAAGCCACGTAGTCGATCTGCTTGTGCAGCTCCGAGTGCATGGCGGTCTGGCGCAGGTACTCGTTGATCTCGTCGCGGGTGGTGGCCTTTTCCAGGTTCAGGTTCAGGATGGCCATCGAAACGTTCGGCGTCGGGACACGAATGGCGTTGCCGGTCAGCTTGCCCTTGAGCACTGGCAGTGCCTTGGCAGCAGCGGTGGCGGCGCCGGTTTCGGTGATTACCATGTTCAGCGGCGCGGCACGGCCACGGCGGCTGCCCTTGTGGAAGTTGTCGATCAGGTTCTGGTCGTTGGTGAACGAGTGAACGGTTTCGACGTGGCCGTTGACGATGCCGTACTGGTCGTTGATGGCCTTGAGCACCGGCACGATGGCGTTGGTGGTGCAGGAGGCCGCCGAGATGATCTTGTCATCGGCAGTGATATCACCGTGGTTGATACCGTGCACGATGTTCTTCAGCGCGCCCTTGCCAGGTGCGGTGAGGATCACGCGGGCAGCACCCGGGCAGGCCAGGTGCTGGCCCAGGCCGTCGGCGTCACGCCATACGCCGGTGTTGTCGACGATGAGCGCATTGTCGATGCCGTACTGGGTGTAGTCGACTTCGCTCGGGCTCTTGGCGTAGATAACCTGGATCAGGTTGCCGTTGGCAGTGATGGTGTTGTTGGCTTCGTCGATGGTGATGGTGCCATCGAACGGACCATGCACCGAGTCACGGCGCAGCAGGCTGGCACGCTTGACCAGGTCGTTTTCGGCGCCTTTGCGCACGACGATGGCACGCAGACGCAGGCCGTCACCACCACCGGTCTTCTCGATCAGGATGCGCGCCAGCAGGCGGCCGATGCGACCGAAGCCGTACAGGACAACGTCGGTGCCTTTGCGCGCCGAAGCGTTCTGCTGACCGACCACGTCGGCCAGCTCTTCACGGACGAACTGCTCGGCAGTGCGGCCATTGCCTTCCTGCTTGAACTTGTTGGCCAGCTTGCCCAGGTCGACCGATGCGGCGCCCAGTTTCAGCTCGCTCATGGCCTTGAGCAGGGGGAATGTCTCGTGGACGGACAGTTCGGTTTCGTCGGTTTGGCGGTGGCGCGCAAAGCGGTGCGCCTTGAGAATCGAGATAACCGAACGGTTGATCAGGCTGCGGCCATAAATCGAGCTCACCACATTGTTATTGCGGTAGAGCTGACCGATAAGCGGGATCATCGCTTCAGCCAGGGCTTCACGATCAATCCACTCACCAAGACACTGGTCGGGCTTCTGAGTCACGGGAACCTTCCACATGTAGGGACAGAAAAAAGGGGCTACATTATGACGCCCCAACGCGGAACCGGCAATGAGTGCCTGTCGCAGTGACGCAAGCCAGTGTTCATGCCCTTTCGAGCCTGACAGCCGGCACTGTCACCGGTACAATCGGTCTCTTTGCCGCAACGCTTGGAGTGCAATCTCCCGTGTCAGTTCTGCGCCTACCGCAAATGTCGGCCACGGCCGGCAAACAAACCTGGGGCAACCTGCCCGGTGCCGCCCTCAGCCTTGCCATCGCCGAAGCCGCCAGCAGCGCTGGCCGCTTCACCCTGCTGCTGACGGCCGACAGCCAGGCCGCCGACCGTCTGGAGCAGGAGCTGCGCTTCTTTGCCCCGGACCTGCCCGTGCTGCCGTTCCCCGACTGGGAAACCCTGCCCTACGACCTGTTCTCGCCGCACCAGGACATCATCTCCCAGCGCATCGCCAGCCTGTACCGCCTGCCGGAGCTGAGCCACGGCATCCTCGTGGTGCCGATCACCACCGCCCTGCACCGCCTGGCGCCCACGCGTTTTCTGCTGGGCAGCAGCCTGGTGCTGGATGTGGGCCAGACCATCGACGTGGAACAGATGCGCCTGCGCCTGGAGGCCAGCGGTTATCGTTGTGTCGACACCGTCTACGAGCATGGCGAGTTCGCCGTGCGCGGCGCGCTGATCGACCTGTTCCCGATGGGCAGCAAACTGCCCTACCGCATCGACCTGTTCGATAACGAGATCGAGACGCTGCGCACCTTCGACCCCGAGACCCAGCGCTCGATCGACAAGGTGGATTCGGTGCGCCTGCTGCCAGCACGCGAATTCCCGATGCAGAAGGAAGAAGTGACCCGCTTCAAGGCACGCTTTCGCGAGCGCTTCGACGTCGACTTCCGCCGCAGTGCAATCTTCCAGGACCTGGCCAGCGGCATCATCCCCGCCGGTATCGAGTACTACCTGCCGCTGTTCTTCGAAGAAACCTCGACCCTGTTCGACTACCTGCCGACCGACACCCAGGTGTTCTCGCTACCCGGTGTGGAACAGGCCGCCGAGCACTTCTGGAACGACGTGCGCGGGCGTTATGAAGACCGCCGCGGCGACCTCAGCCGGCCGCTGTTGCCGCCGGCCGAGCTGTTCCTGCCGGTGGAAGATTGCTTCGCCCGGCTCAAGCAGTGGCCCCGGGTGGTGGTCAGCAGCGAAGAGCTGGAGCCTGGCGTGGGCCGCGAGCGCTTCCCGGCGCGCGCCCTGCCCAACCTGGCCATCGAGGCCAAGGCCAACCAGCCGCTGGCCGAGCTGGCCAACTTCCTCGACCAGTTCCCCGGCCGCGTGCTCTTCACTGCCGAATCAGCGGGCCGCCGGGAAGTGCTGCTGGAACTGCTCGAACGGCTGAAGCTGCGCCCGCATACCGTCGAAGGCTGGGACGACTTCATTACCGGTGCCGAGCGCCTGGCGATCACCATCGCCCCACTGGACGACGGCCTGCTGCTGGACGATCCAGGGTTGGCCCTGATTGCCGAAAGCCCACTGTTCGGCCAGCGGGTGATGCAGCGCCGGCGCCGTGACAAGCGCGGCGAAACCGCCAACGACGCGGTCATCAAGAACCTCACCGAGCTGCGCGAAGGTGCGCCGGTGGTGCACATCGACCATGGCGTCGGCCGCTACCTGGGCCTGGCCACCCTGGAAATCGACGGCCAGGCTGCCGAATTCCTGACGCTGGAATACGCCGAGAACGCCAAGCTGTATGTGCCGGTGGCCAACCTGCACCTGATCGCCCGCTACACCGGCAGCGATGACGCCCTGGCACCGCTGCACCGGCTAGGTTCGGAGGCCTGGCAGAAGGCCAAGCGCAAGGCCGCCGAACAGGTCCGCGACGTGGCCGCCGAACTGCTCGACATCTATGCTCGCCGCGCCGCGCGCAAGGGCTACGCGTTTGCCGACCCGTCGGCTGACTATGCCACCTTCAGCGCCGGCTTCCCGTTCGAGGAAACCCCGGACCAGCAGGCCGCCATCGAGGCCGTGCGCGCCGACATGCTGGCCCCCAAGCCAATGGACCGCCTGGTCTGCGGCGACGTGGGCTTCGGCAAGACCGAAGTGGCCATGCGCGCGGCGTTCATCGCCGTGCACAGTGGCCGCCAGGTGGCCGTGCTGGTGCCCACCACCCTGCTTGCCCAGCAGCATTACAACAGCTTCCGCGACCGCTTTGCCGACTGGCCCGTGACCGTGGAAGTGATGAGCCGCTTCAAGTCGGCCAAGGAAGTGGCCGCCGCCGCCGCGGACCTTGCCGAAGGCAAGATCGACATCCTCATCGGCACCCACAAGCTGCTGCAGGACGACGTGCGCTTCAAAGACCTGGGCCTGGCCATCATCGATGAAGAGCACCGCTTTGGCGTGCGCCAGAAAGAACAGCTGAAGGCGCTGCGCAGCGAGGTCGATATCCTCACCCTGACCGCCACGCCGATTCCGCGCACGCTGAACATGGCGGTGGCGGGCATGCGCGACCTGTCGATCATCGCCACGCCGCCAGCACGCCGCCTGTCGGTGCGCACCTTCGTCATGGAACAGAACAAGAGCACGGTCAAGGAGGCGCTGCTGCGCGAACTGTTGCGCGGTGGCCAGGTGTACTACCTGCACAACGATGTGAAAACCATCGAAAAATGCGCCGCCGACCTTGCCGAGCTAGTGCCCGAGGCACGCATCGGCATCGGCCACGGGCAAATGCGCGAACGCGAGCTGGAACAGGTGATGAGCGATTTCTACCACAAGCGTTTCAACGTGCTGGTGGCCTCGACCATTATCGAAACCGGTATCGACGTGCCCAGCGCCAACACCATCGTCATCGAGCGCGCCGACAAGTTCGGCCTGGCCCAACTGCACCAGCTGCGTGGCCGGGTTGGCCGTAGCCACCACCAAGCCTACGCCTACCTGCTTACACCTACCCGTCAGAAGGTGAGCGCCGACGCCGAAAAGCGTCTGGAGGCGATCGCCAACACGCAAGACCTTGGCGCAGGCTTTGTGCTGGCCACCAACGACCTGGAAATCCGCGGTGCCGGCGAGCTGCTGGGCGAAGGCCAGAGCGGGCAGATCCAGGCAGTGGGCTTCACCCTGTACATGGAAATGCTCGAACGTGCGGTCAAGGCAATCCGTAAAGGTACCCAGCCGAACCTTGAGCAACCACTGGGCGGCGGCCCGGAGATCAACCTGCGCCTGCCGGCACTGATCCCCGAGGACTACCTGCCTGACGTGCATGCGCGCCTGATCCTGTACAAACGCATTGCCTCGGCTGCCGACGAAGAAGGCCTCAAGGACTTGCAGGTGGAGATGATCGACCGCTTCGGCTTGTTGCCAGAGCCGACCAAGAACCTGATGCGCCTGACGTCACTCAAGCTGCACGCGGAAAAGCTCGGCATCAAGAAAGTCGATGCAGGGCCCAACGGTGGCAAGCTCGAGTTCGAAGCCGAAACACCGGTCGACCCACTGACCCTGATCAAGCTGATCCAGGGTCAGCCCAAACGTTACAAGTTCGAAGGGGCCACCCAGTTCCGCTTCCTGGTACCGATGGAACGCCCCGACGAACGTTTCAATACCCTGGAGGCGCTGTTCGAGCGCCTGACCCCACAGCCTGCCTAAGGAAGACTCATGCGTGCCATCCGTTGCCTGACCCTGCTGCTGGCGCTGTTCGCCCCAGCTGCCTTCGCCGAAGGCCTGTATCAGGTAGAAATGATTCTGGTGCGGCAGAACAGCGTGCCCGCCTTCACCAGCCCGTTCGCCCCCGAAGACTGGAGCGCTGGCGCCCCACGCCTGGCGAAAGATGCCGAGCGCCCCCCAACACTGGAAGATGAAGCCACCCGCCTGGAAGCCACCGCCGACTACACGGTGCTGATGCACAAGGCCTGGCAACAGCAGGTGGGCAGCGAACCCAGCCGCATCGCCCTGGGCGAAGGCACCGAACAGTTCGGGCACTTCCCGATCGAAGGCAACCTGAGCATCGCTGAAGGCCGCTTCATCACCGTCGAGGCCAACTTCTGGGTCAACCAGCTGGATGGCAACGGCAGCGTGCTGCAAAGCGAGCAGTTCAGGCAGAGCAACAGCAACGTCAAGGGCGGCCAGCTGACCTTTCTCGACGGCGGGCACCTGGCGGTGCTGCTGAAGGTGACCCCACCAGGCACGCCGAAAATGCCGGTGATGGACCCGGAGATGATGGAGCAGTAAGCCCATGAAGGACGATGCCGCCGAAATGGTGAACGCCTATCCGAACTGGATTCAATCGTTCAGCAAAGCTGCCCTGCAGCGCGGTGAGCGCTATGCCGAGGAAGGCAGGGCCGAACTGGAAGGCATTCATGGGCCAACCATAACGGCCAGTTGCCAAGGGAGCGGCAGCAACCACTACCGGCAACACATCAAATTGCACGTAGCGGGCGGCCGCTGCCATGTGCGCGGTGACTGCGATTGCCCGGTACGGCAAAACTGCAAGCATTGCGCCGCTGTCCTTTTCTGCGTCAGCGAGCGATTTTCCAGCAGTAAGGACACGCAAGCCAACCCGGGCGCCTTGTCTGCCGAACTGCAGCACTGGTTGAGCGGCCTGGAGCAGGCCCCGCCCAAAGCCGACGCTACCGAAGACAAACGCGGGCGCATGGTGTGCTATCAGCTGCAACTTACCGACGATGCCGGCTGCGCCCTGCTTGTGCGCAAGGGCACGCGAACGGAGGACGGCATCCGCTTCAGCCGCGTCCAGTCCCTTTACGATTTTCTCTACGAGCCACCGCGCTTCGTAACAGACGAAGACATCCGCATTCTGCGCCTGCTCTCGGCCCTGAATCAGGGCGGCGGCCAGGATCGCGGCTACCGACTGAAGGGCCATGAAGGTGGCGAGCTGTTCCAGCGCGCCCTCGAAACCGGCCGAATGTTCTTCGATACCGACCTCCCCCTGCTGCATGAAGGCCCGGTGCGTCACGCCGAGTTTCGCTGGGTACGCCTGGACAACGGAAATTACCGGGGGCGGTGGTACAGCGGCGAAGCGATGCTGCGCTGCGTCATCCCGCTGCTGCCGCTTTACTACCTGGACCTGCCAACCCGTGAAGTGGGCAAGGTCGAGCACAGCCTGGATCCGCACGTCGCCGTGCAGCTGACTATTGCACCCGATGTACCGGAACACCTGGTCGTACCCCTGAGCCACAAGCTCAATGCCCTCAGCCACAAGGTGCCGACCCCGACGCAAGTGCAGGAGCAGTTGCTCGATAACATCCAGCCAAAGCCCCTTCTTGCTCTCGGCAGCCTTGAATACACCGCCTACATGCCAAAAACCGGTCGCATGCAACGGCAGATGCAACATCGCGCCGCATTGGCGTTCGATTATGACGGTTTGCAGGCCAGCGGCACCGACGAAAAGCCGCTGACCCGCCTGGCAGGCAGCACCAGCCAGCGCATTCGCCGCCAGCCTCAAGCCGAGCAGACGCTGCGCCAGATGCTGCGCGATTTCGGCTTCAAACCCGCTACACGGCAGAGCAAGGCCCTACCCGACAGCGCCGGCGAAATGTACCAGTTGCCTGACGACGAAGCCTGGCTGCGCTTTGCCCGCGAGGGCCTGCCACGCCTGCGCGAAGCCGGTTGGGACATCGACATTCACCGCGACTTCGCCTTCAACCTGCAGGAGGTGGACGACTGGTATGCAACCATCGACGAAGCGCCCGGCCATGAATGGTTCGACCTGGAATTAGGCATCGTGGTCGATGGCCAGCGCCACAGCCTGCTGCCGATCGTGTTGCACCTGCTGCGCAGCAGCCCGGAGCTGCTACGCCCCAGCGAACTGGCCCGGCGCAGCGATGATGAACATCTGCTGATCGACCTCAACCGCGGCCGTCTCGATGCCCCGGCTTTGCGCGTCGCCCTGCCCTACGGCCGCATCAAGGCAGTCATGGGCACCCTGGGCGAGCTGTACCTGCACGAGGACACGGCAGGCCCGTCCCTGCGCATGGAGCGTGCCGACGCCGCGCGCCTGAACGAAATCGAAGGCCTGCCCCTGCACTGGGAAGGTGGCGAGCACGTGCGCGACCTGGGCCGCCGCTTGCGCGATGCCCGCGACCTGCAGGTAGAACCGCCCATCGGGCTGCAGGCCAGCTTGCGCCCTTATCAGCAGCAAGGCCTGAACTGGCTGCAGGCCCTGCGCGAGATGGGTACCGGCGGCATCCTCGGCGACGACATGGGCCTGGGCAAGACCCTGCAGGCCTTGGCCCATCTGCTGCTGGAGAAACAGTCCGGGCGCCTGAGTGCACCGGCCCTGGCAGTCATGCCGACCAGCCTCATTCCCAACTGGCTGGACGAAGCCCAGCGCTTCGCCCCCGACCTGCGCGTCCTGGCACTGCATGGACCGGGGCGCAGCAAGCACTTCACCAAGCTGCATGAGTACGATCTGGTCCTGACCACTTACGCCCTGATGCCGCGCGACCTCGAACAGCTGCGCCCCCAGGCCTGGCACGTGCTGATACTGGACGAGGCGCAAAACATCAAGAGCAGCAGCAGCAAGGCTGCCCTCGCCGTCTGCGAGCTACAGGCCGGGCAGCGTTTGTGCCTGACCGGCACGCCGATGGAAAACAACCTGGGCGAGCTGTGGTCGATCTTCCACTTCCTGATGCCCGGCTGGCTGGGCGACCTGAAGCGCTTCAACCAGGATTACCGCAACCCGATCGAACGCCACGGTGACAGCGAGCGCATGGCCCACCTGGCCAGCCGCATCCGGCCGTTCCTGCTGCGCCGCACCAAGGAGCAGGTGGCCACAGAACTGCCGGCCAAGACCGAGATGGTGCACTGGGTCGAGCTCAGTGATGCCCAGCGCGATACATATGAAGCCGTGCGAGTGGCCATGGACCAGAAAGTCCGCGACGAAATCGCCCGCAATGGCGCCGCACGCAGCCAGATCGTGATCCTCGACGCGTTGCTCAAGCTGCGCCAGGTATGCTGTGACCTGCGCCTGGTCAAGGGGGTAGAAAGCAAAGGCAACCAGGCCGACAAGGGCAAGCTGGGTGCGCTGCTGGAAATGCTCGAAGAACTGCTCAGCGAAGGGCGTCGGGTGTTGTTGTTCTCACAGTTCACCTCGATGCTGGCGCTGATCGAGCAGGAGCTTGAGAAGCGCAAAATCCGCTACAGCCTGCTGACCGGCGACACTCGCGACCGTCGCACGCCAGTGCAGCAGTTCCAGCAAGGTGAAAGCGAAGTGTTCCTGATCAGCCTCAAGGCTGGGGGCGTAGGCTTGAACCTGACGGCGGCGGACACCGTGATCCACTTCGACCCCTGGTGGAACCCGGCCAGCGAAAACCAGGCTACCGACCGTGCCTACCGCATCGGCCAGGACAAGCCGGTGTTCGTGTTCAAGCTGATTACCCGGGGTACGGTGGAAGAGAAGATCCAGTTGTTGCAGCAGGAAAAGGCAGCACTGGCAGCCAGCCTGCTGGACGGCGGGCAGGCTGGACAATGGCGGCTTGGCGATGAAGAAATCGAGGCCCTGTTTGCGCCATTGCCCGGGAAGCGCGGGCGGTAGGCCAAAGGGGGATAGAGCGTAGGAGCGGGTTCACCCGCGAATGGGCCGGCCCTGCTGGCCAATCTCCACCTGCCGCTCACCGTTGCCGCCGCTACCGTATTCGCGGGTAAACCCGCTCCTACAACGGATCAGGGGTGGACACAGGTCGGTGGTTGGGCACAGGCCGCGTGTAGGAGCGGGTTCACCCGCGAATGGGCCGGGCCTGCTGGCCAATCTCCACCTGCCGTTCACCGCTGCCGCCGCTACCGTATTCGCGGGTAAACCCGCTCCTACGACGGATCAGGGGTGGACACAGGTCGGTGGTTGGGCACAGGCCGCGTGTAGGAGCGGGTTTACCCGCGAAAGGGCCGGCCCTGCCGACCAATCTCCACCCGCCGTTCACCGTTGCCGCCGCTACCGTATTCGCGGGTAAACCCGACTTGTGGGAACGAACAGGCCCGCGCAGTCAATCGACCAGCTGAGCTTCCTTCAATGCCCCCAACGCCTCCAGCCAGCGCGGCTGCTGGCGATAATCGGTTCGCGCAAACCCTTGCCCACGCATCCGCGCAATCCGCGGCGACGGCTTGACCTTCATGCGCTGCGCTGCACTCAGCGCCAGCTCCGCCGCCGCCCGGTCATTGCACACCAGGCCCATATCACAACCGGCGCTCAGCGCCGCTTCGATACGGCTGGCTGCATCGCCCACCACATGCGCACCGGCCATCGACAGGTCATCACTGAAGATCACCCCATCAAAGCCCAGCTCGCCACGCAGGATGTCCTGCAACCAACGCCGCGAGAAGCCAGCGGGCTGGTTGTCAACCTGCGGGTAGATGACATGCGCCGGCATCACTGCCGCCAGTTGCCCACTCAGGCGGGTAAACGGCACCAGGTCGGCCTGGCGCAGTTGTTCCAGGCTGCGTTCATCAGTGGGGATGGCCACGTGCGAATCGGCTTCGGCCCAGCCATGCCCCGGGAAATGCTTGCCACAGGCAGCCATACCCGCCGCATTCATGCCACGGATGAACGCGCCGGCCAGGCGCGTTGCAAGCAGCGGGTCACCCTCGAACGCGCGGCTGCCCACCACGGCGCTACGCTGGTGGTCCAGGTCGAGCACCGGAGCGAAGCTGAGGTCCAGGCCAACCGCAAGCACCTCAGTCGCCATCAGCCAGCCGCACTGCTCAGCCAGGTACTCAGCATTGTCGTTATCGGCCAGCGCACGCATGGCCGGCAGGCGCACAAAGCCCTGGCGCAGACGCTGTACGCGCCCGCCTTCCTGGTCCACTGCCAGGATCAGATCGGGGCGAATGGCGCGGATGGACGCGCACAGTTCGCGCACCTGGCGCGGGCTGTCGATATTGCGGGCGAAGATGATCAGGCCAGCCACTTCCGGCTGGCGAAGCAGTTGACGGTCTTCGGCGGTCAGCCATTTACCGGCGATATCCACCATCAGGGAGCCTTGCAGGCTGACAGTCATGGGTAATCCTTCATTGAAGACAGAGAGAGGCCCACCGAGGGGCAGCAGACACCGGCAGACACGCGCCGTTGGCCACAGGCGAAGCCGTACAGGCACTGGTCAGCAAGGGAGATGCGAAGTAGATCGAAATCGGGCATGGGCGCTAGCTTAGCGGAAGCGCCCCGCCACGCCCAGCCTTCAGGCCTTGGCGGTAGCCGAACCGGTCTTTGTGCGCGGGCGTAGCTGCGCAGTGGCCATCGCCTCGTCGGTCACACCGCTGTCAGCGCGCATGCCTGCCGCCAGGAACGGCACCATCAGGCGCATCACCTGCTCGATCGAGGTGTTGATGCCGAAGTCGGTCTCGGCAATCGCCCGCAGGGCCTTGATACCGGACATGCTGAAGGCCGCGGCACCCAGCATGAAGTGCACACGCCAGAACAGTTCCAGTGGCGGAATGCGTGGCGCAGCCTCGTTCACCAGCAGCATGTAGCGGCGGAACACCTTGCCGTACATGTCTTCCAGATAGCGCCGCAGGTGACCCTGGCTCTGGCTGAACGCCAGGCCCAGCAGGCGCATGAAGATCGACAGGTCGTTGTTGCTGCGCGGCTGCACGGCCAGCGCCTGCTCTACGAGCATTTCCAGCAGTTCTTCGAGGCTGGGCTTGTGCTCCGGCTTGGCCTGGCGGCGCTCCAGCTCACGCTCCAGACTGGCGCAGAATGGGCCGAGGAAACGCGAGAAAACGGCCTGGATCAGCGCCTTCTTGGAGCCGAAATGATAGTTGACTGCCGCCAGGTTGACCCCGGCCTTGCTGGTAATCAGCCGCAACGAGGTTTCGGCGAACCCCCTTTCCGCGAACAGCTGCTCGGCAGCGTCGAGAATGCGTTCAACGGTTTCCGATTGGGCCATGACTACTCCGACTACTCCGTCAGACAAACAGGTGTTTGAAACATACGTTTCAGCCCTGCTTCTGTCAAGGCTCGGTGACTGGGCGGTCGCCATTTAAAAGGTGCAAGCTGGAAGCTGCAAGCGTGAAGTGACAGGAACACCCGCCGGATATCGCGAAATCGCTTCTGGGGTGGCTGAAAAGCGCAGGAGGACTGCCGTTTCGCCCTTTCTTGCAGCTTGGCGCTTGCAGCGGGCCCGACACTGTATATAATCCCAGTCACTGTACAAAAAGACAGAGCGCTTACCATGTTGAAACTGACGCCACGCCAAGCCGAAATTCTCGCGTTCATCAAGCGCTGCCTGGAAGACAACGGCTTCCCGCCTACCCGCGCCGAGATTGCTCAGGAGCTGGGCTTCAAGTCGCCCAATGCCGCCGAGGAGCACCTCAAGGCCCTTGCCCGCAAGGGCGCGATCGAAATGACGCCGGGCGCTTCCCGCGGCATCCGCATCCCTGGCCTGGAAGCCAAGGCCGAAGAAGCCGGCCTGCCCATCATCGGCCGGGTCGCTGCCGGTGCGCCGATTCTTGCCGAACAGCACATCGAGCAATCCTGCAACATCAACCCTGCCTTCTTCCACCCCCAAGCCGACTATTTGCTGCGCGTACACGGCATGAGCATGAAGGACGTCGGCATCTTCGACGGTGACCTGCTGGCGGTGCACACCTGCCGTGAAGCCCGCAACGGCCAGATCGTTGTGGCGCGCATCGGTGACGAAGTCACCGTCAAGCGCTTCAAGCGCGAAGGCAGCAAAGTCTGGCTGCTTGCCGAAAACCCCGAATTCGCCCCCATCGAAGTCGACCTGAAAGAACAGGAGCTGGTGATCGAGGGCTTGAGCGTCGGCGTCATTCGCCGCTGATCCAGGAGGCGTCATGCAGCAGTTCATTCACGCACCCGAGCAAGCCCAGTTGCCCCTGTTCGAAGCATTCCTCGCCCAGCCCGTGCTGCCAGGCCTGAAAGCCAGGGAACCGGCGCGCAAGAGCAGCCAGCCCGAGCTGTTCAGCGAACTGTCGCTGCGCGGCGCCCCTGGCCACTGCCAAAGCCTGCTGGCCCCCGTGCTGCGCGAACTGAGCGAAGAGGACGAGGCCCGCTGGCTGACCCTGATCGCCCCACCGCCAAGCCTGACCCAGGCCTGGCTGCGCGATGCCGGGCTCAACCGTGAACGTATTCTGCTGCTGCAACCCCGCAGCAATCAAAGCGCGCTGCAACTGGCCTGTGAGGCTTTGCACCTGGGCCTCAGCCACACCGTGGTGAGCTGGCTGGGCAACGTCAATGCCACTGCACGCCAACAACTGCTACGTGCAGCCAGTGCCGGAAACGCACAAAGCCTGAACATCCGCCTCGGCTGATGTTCAGGCTTTGCCTGTCACTTCAAATAGCCTGATACGCTGCTGCACACTCAGTGCAGCACACGCGGCCCTTCATCACGCTCGAGCTCGCCATCCATCAGGCGACCGGCCATCTGCACGCCCACACTGAGCATGGCCTTTGCCACTTCCACATGCTGACCCTGCAGGAACACCTTGGCGTCTTCCGAGAAATCCAGGGTTACCAGAGAGCCCTCATCCTCGGCGCGACGAAGTTCGATGCGGCCGTCAGGCAACTCGACAATTTCCAGAAAAGACGTAGACATAAATGGCAGTTCTCCGCGAAAGGCGATTATTGTACCAGCCGTTGCGGCTATCAGCACTCACTCAACGCGTCACGGAAACGTCTCACCAAACTTTTAAGGTCATTGCGCCAGCTTTCCAGCTCGGCACGCGACAGCGCTGGATGCTCAGGCTCATCAAGATTGACAGCTTGAATCAGGGGCTGGGTAACGTCGGTTTTCGGCGCTTTTCTGGCGACCGGTGGTCGGAACAAATCGGCATAAGCACCGAGCATTTGCGCCAGCCAGGTTTCCCGCTGGCGGGCCAGCTCCAGCAACTCGGCCACTTCCGGGATGGCGATACCGTTCAGGGCATCGTCAGCCAGGGCTTGCTCCACCGTTGCGACAACCGGCAGGCGGTAAAAGCCCCCGATCTCATGGCACAGCCCCAACAAAGCGCCATACAGGTGGAACAGCGCCGACTCGCGCTCAGCCTGGACCAGACCTTGGGCATTCATGGCCTGGCTTTGTTCAGCCTTGGCCATGGACTCGAGGGCGAGGCCGGCGAAGAACAGTTTCTGGTTGGTACGGGTGTAGAGTTCCTGGGCCATTTCAGTGCCCTCCCATAAGGCTACAAGGCGGATATCTGCATCATAAATGATTGGGGCCGCTTTGCGCCCCTTCGCGGGCTTGCCCGCTCCCACCAGTACAGCGCCACATTCAATGGCGGCGCGATACCTGTGGGAGCGGGCAAGCCCGCGAAGGGGCGCAAAGCGGCCCCAAATCACAGCACCGATGGATCAGCGCTTGTCTTCAACCTTCCAGGCATTGCCGTCGTAGAACGCCTTCCAGCCGGTCGGCTTGCCATCGACCTCGGACTGCACGTACTGCTCCTTGGTCTTGCGGCTGTAGCGAATCACCGCCGGGCGGCCATCCGGGTCTTTCTGCGGCGCATCGCACAGGAAGTGGTACTTCGGGTCGATCTCATGCTTGTGCGGCACAATCTCCAGCACCAGCGGCGCACGGGTTTCGCGGTTCTTGGGGAACTGGCTGGCAGCCAGGAACAACCCGGAAGCACCGTCGCGCAGCACGTAGGTATCGTCGACCTTCTCGCACTTGAGCTCCGGCATGTCCACCTTGTCCATCTTCGGTGGCGCCGCCTCGCCGCTCTTGAGCAGCTTGCGGGTGTTCTTGCACGTGGGGTTGGTGCAGCCGAAGAACTTGCCGAAACGGCCGGTCTTCAACTGCATCTCGCTACCGCACTTGTCGCACTCCAGGCTCGGCCCTTCGTAACCCTTGATGCGGTAGTTGCCTTCTTCGATCTCGTAACCGGCGCAATCCGGGTTGTTACCGCAGATGTGCAGCTTGTGTTTCTCGTCCAGCAGGTAGGCGTCCATCGCCGTGGCGCAGATCGGGCAACGGTGCTTGCCCAGCAACACGCGCGATTCCGACTCGCCCTCGTCGTCAGCGGCAATCTCGTCGCCCGGCACCAGGTTGACGGTAGCCTTGCAGCGCTCTTTCGGCGGCAGGCTGTAGCCAGAGCAACCCAGGAACACACCTGTAGAGGCCGTGCGAATCATCATCGGCCGACCACATTCCTTGCACGGAATGTTGGTCATGGTCGGCTGGTTGGCGCGCATGCCGTCTTCGCTGGACTCGGCAGTCTGCAGCTTTTTGCTGAAATCGCCGTAGAACTCGTCGAGCACGTTTTTCCAGTCACGCTCGCCCTGGGCCACGTCGTCGAGGTTCTCTTCCATGTCGGCGGTAAAGCCGTAGTCCATCAGGTTGGAGAAGCTCTCCGACAAACGCTCGGTGACGATGTCGCCCATCTTCTCGGAGTAGAAGCGGCGGTTGTGCAGCGTCACATAGCCACGGTCCTGGATGGTGGAAATGATCGCCGCGTAGGTCGATGGGCGGCCAATGCCGCGCTTTTCCATTTCCTTGACCAGGCTGGCTTCGGTAAAGCGTGCAGGTGGCTTGGTGAAGTGCTGGCTCGGGTCGATCTGGATCAGCTTGAGTGCTTCACCCTGCACCATCTCTGGCAGCACGTCGTCTTCGCCGGGCTTGCTCTGCTGTGGCAGCACACGGGTGTAACCGTCGAACTTGAGGATGCGGCCCTTGGCACGCAGCTCGAAATCGCCGGCCGCGACGGTAACGCTGGTGGACAGGTACTGCGCTGGCGGCATCTGGCACGCCAGGAACTGGCGCCAGATCAGCTCGTACAGGCGCTCGGCGTCACGCTCCATGCCGCTGAGCTTGGTCGGGTGGGTATTCACGTCAGAAGGCCGAATCGCTTCGTGCGCCTCCTGGGCGCCCTCCTTGCTGCCGTAAACCAGTGGCGCCTCCGGCAGGTACTGCTTGCCGAACTCCCGCTCGATGTAGCTGCGTGCCATATCCAGGGCGTCAGCCGACAGGTTGGTCGAGTCGGTACGCATGTAGGTGATGTAACCAGCTTCGTACAAGCGCTGGGCCATCATCATGGTTTTCTTCACACCGAAGCCCAGGCGGTTACTGGCCGCTTGCTGCAAGGTGGACGTAATGAACGGTGCCGATGGCTTGCTGCTGGTCGGGCGGTCTTCGCGCTTGACCACGCTGTAGCTGGAAGCCTTGAGCTTTTCCAGCGCAGCCATGGCCTGAGCTTCGTTCAGCGGCTTGAAGGCCTCGCCCTTCTCGCGCGCCACCTCGAAACGCACCTTGGCGTTCTTGGCAGTGCCGAGGTCGGCGTGGATCTCCCAGTACTCTTCCGGGATGAACGCGCGGATCTCACGCTCGCGCTCTACCACAAGCTTTACCGCTACCGACTGCACACGGCCAGCGGACAGACCGCGGGCAATCTTGGCCCACAGCAGCGGCGAAACCATGTAACCGACCACGCGGTCGAGGAAACGCCGCGCCTGCTGGGCGTTGACCCGGTCGATGTCCAGCTCGCCTGGCTGCGAGAACGCTTCCTGAATGGCCTTCTTGGTAATTTCGTTGAACACCACGCGCTTGTAGCGGGTGTCGTCACCCCCGATGGCCTCGCGCAGGTGCCAGGCAATGGCTTCCCCTTCGCGGTCCAAGTCGGTTGCGAGATAGATGGTGTCGGCATCCTTGGCCAGGCGGCGCAGCTCTTCGATCACCTTTTCCTTGCCAGGCAGGATCTCGTACTTGGCCTTCCAGCCATGGTCGGGGTCGACGCCCATGCGCGCCACCAGCTGGCGGCGGGCCTTCTCTTTCGGCGAAAGCGCCGGCGCCTCACCCGCAGCCTTGCCACGCTTGGCGGCCGGCTCTTTGCTCGCGCTGGCCGAACCGCTGGTGGGGAGGTCTCGGATATGGCCGATACTCGACTTCACCACGTACTGGTTGCCCAGGTACTTGTTGATGGTCTTGGCCTTGGCCGGGGATTCCACAATGACCAGCGATTTGCCCATGGATCGGAGTATTCCTGAATCTGAAGATAAAAAACGCGCCAAGTGCCAGACGCGGCACCGCTATATATAGTGGCAAAAGTGTGAGGTCAAGCTCGGACGATCACGCGTGCGACTTGCCCAGCAACCCGGGCAGCCCCTCTTCGGCCTTGACCAAAGCAAAGCGTGGCACCTGCTCGCCGTCAAATTCGACGGACTCCTGGAACATCGACAGGGGACGTACCCAGAAGCTGTAATCACCATACAGGCATTGGTAGAACACCATCCACTCTTCGGTTTCGGAGTGCCGCGCAACACTGAAGACACGGTACTCAGGCCCTTTGTAATGCCGGTATACGCCTGGTTGTATCTGCATGTTGCACACCTCCTGAATAAAACCTGAAAAAACAAAACCGGGGCACTAGGCCCCGGCTGCTGTCCCGCTACGCGATCAGACGCGTTCGAAGACAGTGGTGATACCTTGGCCCAGGCCGACGCACATGGTCGCAACACCCAGCGTACCGCCATTTTGCTTCATGACGTTGAGCAGGGTGCCGGAAATCCGCGCCCCGGAGCAACCGAACGGGTGGCCCAAAGCAATGGCGCCGCCGTGCAGGTTAACCTTCTCATCCATCTTGTCGAGCACTTTCAAGTCTTTCAGCACGGGCAGGGCCTGTGCAGCGAAGGCTTCGTTGAGCTCGATGAAGTCGATATCGGCCATGGTCAAGCCCGCACGCTTGAGGGCTTTCTGGGTCGATGGCACCGGGCCGTAGCCCATGATTGCCGGGTCTACACCGGCCACGGCCATCGAACGGATCACCGCCAATGGCTGGATACCCAGGTCCATGGCACGCTGACCGGACATGACGATCATGCACGAGGCGCCGTCGGTGATCTGCGACGAGGTACCGGCCGTGACCGTACCGCCTTTCGGGTTGAACGCAGGCTTGAGCGACGCCAGGCCTTCGAGGGTGGTTTCCGGGCGAATGGTTTCGTCGAAATCGAACACCTTCAGGAAGCCGTTCTCGTCGTAGCCCTGCATCGGGATGATCTCATCCCTGAACTTGCCTTCGACCGTGGCTTTGTGGGCCAGCTGGTGTGAGCGCAAGCCGAACAGGTCCTGCTGCTCACGGGTGATGCCGTGCATCTTGCCAAGCATTTCTGCAGTCAGGCCCATCATCCCGGAAGCCTTGGCGGCATGCAAGGACAGGTGCGGGTTGGGGTCGACGCCGTGCATCATGCTGACGTGGCCCATGTGCTCCACGCCACCCACCACGAACACATCACCGTTACCGGTCATGATCGCCTGGGCAGCCGTGTGCAGGGCGCTCATGGACGAGCCGCACAGGCGGCTGACGGTCTGCGCCGCAGAGGTGTGCGGGATCGGGGTCATCAGCGAAGCCATGCGGGCGATGTTCCAGCCCTGCTCCAGGGTCTGGTTGACGCAGCCCCAGATCACGTCCTCGACTTCTTTCGGGTCGACCTTGCCGTTGCGTTCCAGCAGTTTGCTGATCAGGTGCGCCGACATGTCTTCAGCGCGGGTATTGCGGTGCATGCCACCCTTGGAGCGGCCCATTGGCGTGCGACCGAAGTCGACAATCACCACGTCTCTTGGATTCAGGCTCATATCAAATCTCTCGCTCTAGCTCGTTGACCGCTCAGTTGAAGAAGCGCTGGCCGTTCTTGGCCATTTCACGCAGCTTGGCGGTCGGGTGGTACAGCGGCCCCAGGTCGGCGTACTGATCGGCCAGGGCAACGAATTCGGCCACACCGATCGAGTCGATGTAACGCAGCGCACCACCGCGGAAGGGAGGGAAACCAATGCCGTAGACCAAGCCCATGTCAGCTTCGGCGGCGGTTTCGACGATGCCGTCTTCCAGGCAACGCACGGTCTCAAGGCACAGCGGGACCATCATCCAGTTGATGATGTCTTCGTCAGTGACTTCACGCTGCTCGAACACGATAGGCTTGAGCACGTCGAGCACGGCGGCATCGAAGACCTTCTTCGGTTTGCCGCGCTTGTCGGTTTCGTAGGCGTAGAAGCCCTTGCCGTTCTTCTGGCCCAGGCGGTTGGCCTCGTACAGCGCATCAACGGCCGAGCGACGCTCGTCCTTCATGCGGTCCGGGAAACCTTCGGCCATCACATCGCGGCCATGGTGACCGGTGTCGATGCCGACCACGTCCATCAGGTAGGCCGGGCCCATCGGCCAGCCGAACTTTTCCATGACCTTGTCGATGCGCACAAAATCGACACCGGCGCTGACCAGCCTGGCGAAACCGCCGAAGTAAGGGAACAGCACGCGGTTGACCAAAAAGCCCGGGCAGTCGTTGACCACGATCGGGTTCTTGCCCATTTTCTTGGCGTAGGCCACGGTGGTGGCGACCGCCACTTCACTGGACTTTTCGCCACGGATCACTTCAACCAGCGGCATCATGTGCACCGGGTTGAAGAAGTGCATGCCGACGAAGTTTTCCGGGCGCTTGAGCGCCTTGGCCAGCAGGTTGATGGAGATGGTCGAAGTGTTGGAAGCGAGGATCGCATCGTCCTTCACCTGGCCTTCCACTTCCGCCAGTACCGCTTGCTTGACCTTCGGGTTCTCGACCACAGCCTCGACGACGATGTCGACATTGGCGAAATCGCCATAGGACAGGGTCGGGCGAATGGCGTTGAGGGCCTCGGCCATCTTGGCCGGGGTCAGGCGGCCCTTCTCGACTCGGTTGCCAAGCAGCTTGGAGGCCTCGTTCAGACCCAGCTGAATGGCTTCCTCGCGGATGTCCTTCATCAGGATCGGCGTACCTTTGACCGCCGACTGGTAGGCGATACCGCCGCCCATGATGCCGGCGCCGAGCACGGCGGCCTGCTTCACGTCGTGGGCGATCTCGTCATGCGCCTTGGCCTTGCGCTTGAGTTCCTGATCGTTGAGGAACAAGCCGATCAGGCTCTCGGCGACCGAGGTCTTGGCCAGCTTGGCAAAGCCTGCTGCTTCGACTTCCAGGGCCTTGTCGCGACCGAAGTTGGCGGCTTTCTGGATGCTCTTGATCGCTTCGACCGGGGCCGGGTAGTTCGGGCCGGCCTGACCAGCGACGAAGCCCTTGGCAGTCTCGAAGGCCATCATCTGCTCGATGGCATTGAGCTTGAGCTTTTCCAGCTTCGGCTGGCGCTTGGCCTTGTAGTCCAGCTCGCCACTGATGGCACGCTTGATCAGGTCGAGGGCACCGGCCAGCAGCAGCTCAGGGGCGACCACGGCGTCGACGGCCCCCACTTTCAGGGCATCTTCGGCACGGTTTTCCTTGCCGGCGGCGATCCACTCGATGGCGTTGTCCGAGCCGATCAGGCGCGGCAGGCGCACGGTACCGCCGAAGCCCGGGTAGATACCCAGCTTGACTTCCGGCAGGCCGATCCTGGCGCTGGTGGACATGACCCGGTAGTCGGCCGCCAGGCACATTTCCAGGCCGCCGCCCAGCGCGATGCCGTTGATGGCGGCAACGGTCGGCACTTCGAGGTCTTCGAAGGCGTTGAAGATGCGATTGGCTTCCAGGTTGCCAGCGACCAGTTCGGCCTCAGGCAGCTTGAAGTTGTCGACGAACTCGGTGATGTCGGCGCCGACGATGAACACGTCCTTGCCACTGCTGACGATCACGCCCTTGACCGAAGCATCGGCCCGGATGGCATCGACGGCCTGGCGCAGCTCGTTCAGGGTAAGGCGGTTGAACTTGTTGACGGACTCACCCTTGAGGTCGAACTTGAGCTCGACGATGCCACTTTCAAGAGCCTTAACCGTGATGGCTTTACCTTCGTAAATCATCAACTGATCTCCACGATATGGAAGCTGAACTGTACACGCCGATCGCTGCAGCAGAAGCAGGCCTAAGCTGCCTTGCCCCAGGCACACCCGTCAGCGCGCTAGTCGGAAGTATGGCTTGGCGTCATGACATACAAACGCTCAATTCATACGCCCGTTTGATTTGGGTGTGCACACATTCTCCGAAAAGATGGGCGTTGTCAAATGCTCACGAGCACGGCGAAAACGCGACTTTCCAGTCATTTTCTATCGTCCGGGTACAAAACATGATGACAGTGATCGCCGGTCATTCATGTCAGCGATTGACCACAAGCATCGGCTGATTGCTTTGCGCTTGCGCGAAGAGCCAAGGCGACTACACTGGCACTTGCTTGAATGAATAACCCGGCCTGCCTGGCCTTTTCTGCGCAGCAGAACGCAAAGCGGCGACTTGGCACCCCACCCCTTCAGGGTTATGCCGAGCCGCCGCTTTGTCGTTACAGAACAGATTGACCAGCCTGGATGCCCCGGAGGAGCGGGTTTACCCGCGAAGCAGGCACCGCGGAGTTCGGCACCGGCTCTGCCAGAGTTCGCAGATGAATCCGCGCCTACAGGGGTCGCGCATGGGGCGGCGCTCAAGCCAAGGTTTCGAGGGCGTAGGCAACATCCTGCAACACAGCAGTATCGCCGCGCTCGGTCCAGTACAGGGCAATCATCCGCGCATCGGCCTCGACCTTGTACACACTCGCCGGCAAACGCGACAAGGCGCCCATGAAGCGTGGGTCTTCGCAGGGTTCGCGCCACTGGTTCCACCACACCCCGGGGCTGACCTGCCAGAAGCTGAAGCTGTCCTCATGCCCACGGCGCCGGGCTCGGTGATACTGCGGGCAAGGGCTTGGCGGCTCCTTTTCCAGCCAGTGCGGCCACTGCTGCGGCGCCAGCTGCATGGCCAAACCCATGCGCCGCGCCTCCAGGCGCAACTTCATCTGCTCGCTCTGCTTGCGCGAGCTGCGCAGCCAGGAAAGCGGACTGAGAATCAGCGCAAGGATTGACACCACCAGCAATACCGTCATATCAGTAGTTCCCATAAAGCGTTGCAAATGAGCTGGTTAGCCATTTTTCACGGTAGACCCGCCCTAAAGCGACCATACTTCTTCTATCGCGATTGTCAGGAGTACCGCTCATGCAATACGAACATTTGTTGGTCGCCGTCGACCTGACCGAAGAATGCGACCCGGTGATCAAGCGCGCCATGGCGCTGGCAGAGCCTTCGAAAGCCAAGGTATCCCTGGTGCACATCGTCGAGCCGATGGCCATGGCCTTCGGCGGTGACGTACCGATGGACCTGTCGCAGCTGCAACAGCAGCAGTTCGACCAGGCCAAGGAGCGCATGGACCGGCTGTTCAACAAATACCCGGAAATCAACCGCGGCGACTCGCACCTGACCTACGGCCAGCCTCGCCAGGAAATCCACCAGTTGGCCAAGGACCAGAAGTGCGACCTGATCGTGGTCGGCAGCCATGGCCGTCACGGCCTGGCGTTGCTGCTGGGCTCCACGGCCAACGATGTGCTGCACGGTGCGCCGTGTGACGTGCTGGCTGTACGCTTGCTGAAGAAGGATTGACTGGACCTGAACCGGCCTCTTCGCGGGCAAGCCCGCACATACAAGGGTATGGCACCCCCTGTAGGTGCGGCTTTACCCGCGAAGAGGCCGGAACAGGCTAACGCCCATCAGCCTTCCAGCTCAGCCCAGCGCTCCACCAAGACATCCAGCTCGCCCTGCAGCTTCTCGATCCGCGCCAGCACCGCCGAAGTTTCTGCAATCGGCCGCTGATAGAAGCCCGCCGCATTCACTTCTTCCTGGGCTTCAGCCATACGCTGCTCCAGCTCATCGATCTGCCCCGGCAGCATCTCCAGCTCACGCTGCAGCTTGTAGCTGAGCTTCTTCTTCGAAGCTTCTTCCACCACCGGCGCCGCAACAGGCTCAGGCTTGGCCTCGACCTTCTCCACCACCGCGCTGTTGAGCGCAGACTTACCGCCCTTGCTCTCGGTCACGCCCAGCAGCTTCGGCGAGCCGCCCTGGCGAATCCAGTCCTCGTAGCCGCCCACATACTCACGCACCTTGCCCTCGCCTTCGAACACCAGGGTGCTGGTCACGACGTTGTCGAGGAAGGCCCGGTCGTGGCTGACCATCAGCACGGTGCCCTTGTAGTTGGACAGCACCTCTTCCAGCAGCTCGAGGGTTTCCACGTCCAGGTCGTTGGTCGGTTCGTCGAGCACCAGCAGGTTGGCCGGCTTGCTGAACAGCTTGGCCAGCAGCAGCCGCGCACGCTCACCACCTGACAGCGCCTTGACCGGCGTGCGCGCACGCTGGGGACTGAACAGGAAGTCGCCCAGGTAGCTCAGCACGTGACGGTTCTGGCCATCGATCTCGATGAAATCACGGCCTTCGGCCAGGTTGTCGATCACGGTCTTTTCCAGGTCGAGCTGGTGGCGCATCTGGTCGAAATAGGCCACCTCAAGCTTGGTACCGCGCTCCACTTTGCCCGCAGTGGGCTCAAGGTCGCCCAGCATCATCTTGAGCAACGTGGTCTTGCCAGTGCCGTTTGCGCCCAGCAGACCGATGCGATCCTGCCGCTGCAGGACCATGGAAAAGTCCTTGACCAGCAGGGGGCCGTCCGCGTGATGGAAGCTGACATTCTCCAGCACCATCACCTGCTTGCCGGATTTGTCCGCGGCTTCGATCTGGATGTTGGCCTTGCCCTGTCGTTCACGGCGCTCGCCACGCTCCACACGCAGGGCCTTCAGTGCACGCACGCGGCCTTCGTTGCGGGTACGGCGGGCCTTGATGCCCTGGCGGATCCACACTTCTTCCTGGGCCAGGCGCTTGTCGAACAGCGCGTTGGCGGTTTCTTCGGCGGCCAGTGCGGCCTCCTTGTGCACCAGGAAGCTGGCGTAGTCACCGTTCCAGTCGATCAGGCCGCCGCGGTCCAGTTCGAGGATACGGGTGGCCAGGTTCTGCAGGAACGAACGGTCGTGGGTGATGAACAATACCGCGCCGTTGAAGCCACGCAGGGCCTCTTCGAGCCAGGCGATGGCACCGATGTCCAGGTGGTTGGTCGGTTCGTCGAGCAGCAGCAGGTCGGGCTCGGACACCAGCGCCTGGGCCAGCAGTACGCGGCGGCGCCAGCCACCGGACAGCTCGGCCAGGGTCTTGTCGGCCGGCAGCTGCAGGCGGCTGAGTGTGCTTTCCACCACCTGCTGCAGGCGCCAGCCGTCGCGGGCTTCCAGCTCGTGCTGGACGTGCATGAGTTTTTCCAGGTCTTCATCGCCCTGGATGTTCATGCTCAGGTGGTGGAACTGCGCCAGCAATTCGCCCACGCCGTCCAGACCAGCGGCTACCACGTCGAACACCGTGCGCTCGTCGGCCACCGGCAATTCCTGTGGCAACTCACCGATCTTCAGGCCAGGAGCACGCCAGATTTCACCGTCGTCGCCCTTCTGCTCGCCCTTGACCAGGCGCAGCATGCTCGACTTGCCGGTGCCGTTGCGGCCGATGATGCACACCCGCTCGCCACGAGCGATCTGCCAGGACACTTTGTCCAGCAGCGGCATGGCGCCGAATGCGAGGGACACATCGCTGAATTTGAGCAGGGTCATGTTCGTCTCCATAAATCGGGCGCGCATTCTACCTGACTTGGCCCCCGACGGCATCCGCCAGGCCAACCGGTGGGCACCTGGCGACATCTGGTCGAACTTAATATCCCGATACAAGCACAGTGCTTTCACCCACTGCCGGCAAACAGCTAAGCTAAGGCAATAGCTTTCAACAGTGCTGGCTCCGCCGACACTTCCCATGGTTCAACTGCCCGGACGTATCATGCGCAGCCGCCTGTTACATATCGCATCCTGCCTGCTGCTTACCGCTGCCACCAGCGCGGCGCAGGCCACCGACCTGACCCTGCAACGCCAGTACTATGACGAGGCCAAGCGAGCGCTGGCCAAAGGCGACAAAGGCCCGTACCTGCGCTATGCCCAGGCCTTGAGCGACTACCCGCTGACGCCCTACCTGGCCTACGACGAACTCACCGCCCGCCTGAAAAGCGCCAGCAACCAGGAAATCGAAGGTTTCCTGGCCAAGCATGGCGACCTGCCCCAGGCCAACTGGATGAAACTGCGCTGGTTGCGCTGGCTGGCCGAACGCGGCGAGTGGGATACCTTCGTCAAGTACTACGACCCCAAGCTCAACTTCACCGAGCTGGACTGCCTCAACGGCCAATACCAGCTCAGCCACGGCTTGCGCGCCGAAGGTTACGCCACCGCCGACAAGCTGTGGAACGTCGGCAAATCGCAACCTGCCGCCTGCGACACGCTGTTCGCCATGTGGGCAGCCGAAGGCCAGCTGACCGAGGCCAAGCGCTGGGAACGCACCAAGCTGGCAGCCCAGGCGCGCAACTACGGCCTGGCCAACACGCTGGTCAAGACCCTGACCACCCTCGGCCCGCAGGGGCGCCTGCTGATCGACGTCGCGCAGAAGCCCGAGCTGCTCAACCAGCCGTCGCGCTTTACCCCGGTCAACGAGGCCATGTCCGACGTGGTCAGCCTCGGCCTTCGTCGCCTGGCCCGGCAGAACCCGGAGCGGGCCATGGCATTGCTCGACGATTACGCCCAGCGCATGCACTTCTCGCGTGACGAAAAGGTGGCCATCGCCCGCGAAATCGGCCTGACCCTCGCACGCCGCTACGACCCACGCGCGCTCGACCTGATGACCCGCTATGACCCCGAGCTGCGTGACAACACCGTCAGCGAATGGCGCCTTCGCCTGCTGCTGCGCCTGGGCCGCTGGGAGGACGCTTACGAGCTGACCAAGCGCCTTCCCCAGGACCTGGCCAGCACCAGCCGCTGGAAGTACTGGCAGGCTCGCAGCCTGGAGCTGGCACAGCCAAACAACCCGCAGGTCCCGCTGCTTTACAAGGCCGCAGCGCGTGAGCGTGACTTCTATGGCTTCCTCGCCGCCGACCGGGCACAGACACCGTACCAGCTGAACAACAAGCCGCTGCTGCTGAGCCCACAACTGGTCAAGAAGGTTCGCAACACGCCCGGCATCCAGCGCGCACTGGAATTCCACGCCCGCGGCCAGATCGTCGACGGCCGCCGTGAGTGGTACCACGTCAGCCGCCACTTCACCCGTGACGAGATGGTTGCGCAGGCACGCCTGGGCTATGAGCTGCGTTGGTACTTCCCGGCCATCCGCACCATCAGCCAGGCCCGGTACTGGGACGACCTGGATATCCGCTTCCCCATGGCCCACCGCGACACGCTGGTGCGTGAAGCCAAGGTTCGCGGCCTGCATTCGAGCTGGGTATTCGCCATCACTCGCCAGGAAAGCGCCTTCATGGAGGACGCACGCTCACCCGTGGGCGCCAGCGGCCTGATGCAGCTGATGCCGGCCACCGCCAAGGAAACCGCACGCAAGTTCAGCATCCCGCTGGCCTCACCGGCGCAAGTGCTGAACCCGGACAAGAACATCCAGCTGGGTGCGGCCTACCTGAGCCAGGTACACAGCCAGTTCAACGGCAACCGGGTGCTGGCTTCGGCAGCCTACAACGCCGGGCCCGGGCGCGTGCGACAGTGGCTCAAAGGGGCCAAGCACCTGAGCTTCGATGTGTGGGTGGAGTCGATCCCGTTCGACGAAACGCGCCAGTATGTACAGAACGTGCTGTCGTATTCGGTGATCTACGGGCAGAAGCTGAATTCACCGCAGCCATTGGTGGATTGGCATGAACGGTATTTCGATGACATGTGATTGCTGTTGAGCCTGTACCGGCCTCTTCGCGGGTGAACCCGCTCCTACAAGGGTTACGCGGTCGTTGTAGGAGCGGGTTCACCCGCGAAGAGGCCGGCACAGGCAACACACCTATTCCAGGATTTCTACTTCCATCCCCACCTCCAGCCACCCACTGCCATCCACAGCCAGGTTCTGGCCGAACAGCACGTCGCCTTCTTTTTCGCGGAAAGTCTTCAGCGTAGCCATCGGCTCACGGTCAGCGCTGCGCTCCCCGGTGGCTGGATCGATGGTCGTGAAGATGCACCGTACACTGGGCTTGAGCACGCGAAACACCAAGCTGCCGATGCGAATCCGCTTCCAGCCATCCTCGGCAAACGGCTCCGCACCCTGCACCACCAGGTTGGGCCGAAAGCGCCGCATCGACATGGGCCGGCCAATACGCCGGTTAAGCTCGTCCAGCGAACCCTGCCCAATCAGCAGCAAGGGGAAACCATCCGGAAACGCCGCACGGTCACTGTTGAAGCCGTAACCATTGGGCAGGTAACGCGCACGCTGCTCCGGGCAATGCACCAGGCGTACGGCTTTGCCCAGCAACTCACTCAACCAGGCCGCCGCGGCATCGCCAGCGTCCGGCACACGCAGGGTATCGCGCCAGATCGTCACACCGCGCAGGGCGTCATCGGCAGGCGGTACAGGCACCCGCAACGGCGCCTGTCCAGGGGCTTGCAGCAGCAACTGGCCGCTGTCGTCATCGCTCGCGTCGATCTGGCCAAGTTGTGGCCAGGCACGCTGGGTCAGGAAGCGTCCGTTTTCTTCCTCGACCACCATCCAGCGCCGGTCGCCTTGCAACCCCAGCAACCCCACCGGTGAGGCCTTCAGGCTTTGCGCCTGCCCCGACTTCACCGGGTATCGATACAACTCACTGAGAAACATCCCTGCTGCCTCGCTTCATGCCAAAAGCCAAGCTTATACCTGGCCGGCACAACGTTCACGCAGCGGTGGTATCCAGCAGCAGGCGCTGCTTGACCACATCGACCAGGCGATCAGGCTGGAACTTGGAAAGGAAGTTGTCACAGCCCACCTTCTTCACCATGGATTCGTTGAAACTGCCCGACAGCGAGGTGTGCAGCACCACATAGAGCTGGCGCAGACGGGCATCGCTGCGGATCTCGGTGGTCAGCCGATAGCCGTCCATTTCCGGCATTTCTGCATCGGTGAACACCATCAGCAGCTTTTCGCACACGTCCTCGCCGGCGTCGGCCCAGCCCTTGAGCATGCGCAGCGCCTTCAGGCCATCACTGGCCACATGCAGCTTCATGCCCAGCTGAGACAAGGTATCGCGCAATTGCGCCAAGGCCACACTGGAGTCGTCCACCAGCAGCACTTCGCGGCCGCGGGCGCGGGCCAGCACTGGGTCGGCGAGCTTGTCCCCAGAAACCCGGGCGTTGTAGGGCACGATTTCGGCCAGCACCTTTTCCACGTCGATCACCTCCACCAGCTTCTCATCGACCTTGGTGATGGCAGTCAGGTAGTGCTGGCGACCGGCACTGGAAGGCGGCGGCATGATCGACTCCCAGTTCATGTTGACGATGCGGTCGACACCGCCCACCAGGAAGGCCTGCACCGAGCGGTTGTATTCGGTGACGATGATGGTGCTGTCCGGCCCCGGCTGTAGTGGGCGCATACCGATCGCCTGGGACAGGTCGATGACCGGCAGGGTCTGCCCGCGCAGGTTGACCACACCGCAGACATAGGCGTGGCGCTGGGGCATCAAAGTCAGCTTGGGCAGTTGCAGTACTTCCTGCACCTTGAACACGTTGATCGCGAACAGCTGGCGACCGGCCAGGCGAAACATCAGAATTTCCAGGCGGTTCTCACCCACCAGTTGCGTGCGTTGGTCTACCGTGTCGAGAATGCCAGCCATTGGAAAGCCCCCAGGCTTGAGTCGTAAAAGGTTAAATCATCTACCCTGTATCGGCGGCTTCACGCACACCTTGACCCTTGCGGGAAAATGCCGCGCGGATAATTGATATCACTTTACCATCATGCTTTACTGCCGACACGCCGGGGCAAATCAGGGGCACGACAAAAGTTCCCTACCCTAGCCCTTGATCAGGGAAACCCTTAGCGGCAATCGGGTGCAACCTGATGTTCGCGATATCCTTTAGCCATTAATGTGACGCCATTCTCATTGCATGAATGGAGTCAGGCTTTTGCTAGCTATCGTTTCGGCGTGCCCGCCCCCTGCG
Organism: Pseudomonas sp. CGJS7; assembly: GCF_036961695.1. Classification (NCBI taxonomy): domain Bacteria; kingdom Pseudomonadati; phylum Pseudomonadota; class Gammaproteobacteria; order Pseudomonadales; family Pseudomonadaceae; genus Pseudomonas; species Pseudomonas sp. CGJS7. The sequence continues at coordinate 73,064 of NZ_JBAMDI010000008.1, forward strand.
CCTACCCCACGCGCGGGGACTTGATGATGGACACTGCCTTATCGTTCGATGACGCCCTGCAGGGCTTCCTGCTGGATGCCCAGGTACTGCTGACCCAGGCCCAGGAATGCCTGCAGCATCTGGAGCTTATAGACAATGACCCGGATGCCTGCAGTTGCCTGAACAACACCCTCGACACTATCGCCCGTCAAGCTACGCGCCTGGGCCTGCGTGAAGTTGCCCACTACACCACCGCCCTGCAACAGTTGCTCGCCCCGGCCTGTTACGGTGGTTGCCTGCAGCGTGAAGCCCTACCCGCGATAGGGGCATGCCTGACCTTGCTGGCCTGGCAGTTGGAGCTGGTCGATAGCCGTACAGGGCGACTGAACCTGGACATCGGTGAGCAACTGGTGCTGCTGGGTGAACTGGCCAAGGTCGTACAACCCCCCTTTGCGCCAGCCTGTGCGTCCTGCGATGAAGAAGGCAACGCGTGCATTCACCCGCACAGTGACGCGGCAACCAGCACCCTCCCCAACCGCTCTAACCGCATGCATTAACCTGACGCAAAGTGCAACTAAGCAACTTTATTGAAACCCGACCATGGTCGAACTTTGAAAGTTCACCAGGCTTTCGGTGCATGCCGTTGAATCATTGCCGCGCTAGTTACAGCACAAGTGGGTACAGCGCGATTAAAGGGTGGCACTTTGCTACCCGAAAGCGCCCGACCAGTAGGCGTTTCAACGCGTTACCCGGCCGCGACCGATGCAATGCAAAGTGGTAATATGCGCCCCCACAAACGCTTGCGACCGGAACAACGGTGGCAGGAATACGTGTTCAAAAAAACAACGAAAGTACTGCGCCAAAGCCTCTGAGCAGCATTGTGCAAGGCCTCCATCAGCAATACTTCAGTGGCCTCACTACCTATGTTTCCACGCTTGAAGACTTCTTTGCATTGCTGCTCCCGCGCCGCCGTGCTGCGCTGGGCAACGGTCGGGCTGTGCGTGGCCTCACTGATTGCCAACATGGCGCTGTACCTGGCCAACCAGGCAATCCCGGCCAGCCTGCTGGTGCTGCAGTTGGTCGCCACGCTGGGTGCTGTTGTACAACTGGGCCTGGGCGCCAGGTCGATCCACCTGCGCCCGGCCGAGCTGGCCGAGCGCATGCTCAAGGTACAAGAAGACGAGCGCCAGCATCTGGGCCGGGAACTGCACGACGACATCGGTCAACTGCTCACCGCTGCCAAGCTGCAACTGCAGTGGCTGCAACGGCGCATGCCCGACGAGTTGCAGGGGCACTGCGACGCCCTGCGCAGCACGCTGGATGACACCCTCGGTAACGTTCGCGATGTTTCCGCGCTGCTCAACCCACGGCAGTTGGCCAGCCTTGGCCTGGAAGCCAGCCTGCGCGCACACCTGGTACGCACCCTGGCCACCAGCGGCGTGCACTGGAGCCTGGCGTGCAACCAGCGCCTGGGCGGCATCGACGAAGCCGTGGCCATGGCAGTGTTCCGTATTACCCAGGAGGCAGTGACCAACATGCTGCGCCACGCCCAGGCACACAACCTGGTCATCCGCCTGCAACGCACCCCTGAAGGGCTGTCGTTGTCGATCCAGGACGATGGTCGTGGTTTCGCCCCTGCCCGGCACCCGGCCGAGGCCGGTCAGCGCGGCCTGGCCGGCATGCAGGAGCGGGTAATCGCGCTGCAGGGCAGCCTCGACATCACCAGTCAGCCTGGCCGAGGCACGCAGATCGAAGCGATGTTCCCGTGGTCCCCGCGCACCCAGCAACGCGCCAGGAGTATTACCAACCATGACCTGTAGACTACTGCTGGTAGATGACCACTCGCTGATCCGCGCCGGGGTGCGGGCACTGGTCTGCGATATCCCCGGCTATGACGTGGTCGGCGAGGCCGACGACGGCAACCAGTTACTCGACCAGGTACGCACACTGGCGCCCGACATCATCTTGCTGGACATCTCCATGCGTTCGACCAGCGGCCTGGACGCCCTCACCCAACTGCGGGCCAGCGGCAGTACCTGCAAGGTGCTGATCCTGTCCATGCACACCGACCCGGACCTGATCATGCGGGCCCTGGAAAGCGGCGCCCACGGCTACCTGCTCAAGGACACCAGCGCCACCGAGCTGGAACAGGCGCTGGGTGCCGTACGCCACGGTGAGCGCTACCTCAGCCCGGCCATCGCCCACACCGTCATCAACCAGGCGCTGCGGCACACCAAACAAGGCAAGCCGAGCGCTGGCGAACGGCATAATCTGACGTCACGGCAACTTGAGATCCTGCGCCTGATCGTGCGCGGCAAGTCCACCCGGGAAATCGCTGCGGGCCTGGGCCTGTCGATCAAGACCGTGGAAACTCACCGCTCGCAAATCATGAAGCGCCTGCAGATTCACGACGTGGCCGGCCTGGTGCTGTTCGCCGTACGCGAAAAAATCATCAGCCTGGATGACTGAGCAACGGCGACCCGGCCGGCAGGTGCAGGTGCAACGCCGCCGGCCTTGCCTGAAAGCGCAGGCTGGCAGCCTGCAACGGCTCGCCATCGAGATTGATGTCCAACCCTTGCGAACTCTTGATCTCGACCCATGGCAGCCTGGCCCGAACGAACAGGCCGTCACCGCCCAAAAGGTCCCGCAGAGCCCCCACCACTTCCTGTGGTGCAGGCAGAATAGCGACGTCAAGCAAACCGTCGTTGACCATGGCTTCGGGGCACAGCACCTGCCCGCCCCCAGCCTGTCGGCCATTGCCGATACCCAGCGCCAGCAAATCCCCTTGCCAATGGAAGCCTGGCCCCTGTAGCTCTACCGAAGCCGCCTGTAGCTCACTGAAGCGGGACAACCCGGTGAACAGGTAAGCCGCAGCGCCCAGCACTTTCTTGAGGTCTTCGGAGGTATTGGCGGTGACCTGGCTGCCAAAGCCACCCGTGGCCATGTTGAGGAACAGCTGATCGCCAGCCTGCCCCAGGTCTATCGGTTGTGGCGCGACATTCAGCAAGGCCAGCGCCGATGCCGGCTCCAAGGGGATGCCAGCGGCTTTGGCAAAATCGTTGGCCGTACCCAAGGGCAACAAGGCCAGGCTGGCCTGGGTAGCGGCCAGGCCCATGGCCTCGGCCACATCACGCAACGTGCCGTCCCCGCCACCGGCGACGATATGGCTGTAGCCCGCCGCCAGTGCCTCGGCGACCAGCCGTTGGGCGTCGCCCGCCTCCCAGGTAACCCGTACATCCAGCACCCAGCCGCTATCGCGCAGGTCGCCCACGGCGCTGCGCACGTCTTCGTTCATCGCCTGCTTGCCGTGCAGCACGAGCATTGCCTTGCGCCCTTGCATGTGCGCGTCTCCGTAAAATGGACCACCCCCTATCTCGACCACTGGCCTGCGCGGATCGTTGCATGGCCTGAAAAAAACATTGGGCCGGCGCCACGCCTGCAACTGCTCGCGTCGCCGGTCATTTTTTCCACACTTGGCAATCCCGGCTATGCTCAGCAAATACCCCTATTGCCATGGACGCGCCCGGCAGTGGCTCCCCCACTGCTGTCAACGGGCGCGTTTTGCTATCTGCAGCCTTTTGCGAGGACTTTGGGTCATGCGCATTCTCTGGACACTGCCCTACCTGCCTTGGCCGACCACCAGCGGCCACAAGACCCGGCAATACCATCTGCTGCGTGCACTGGCCCAGCGCGGTCACCGGATCACCCTGCTGGTGCAGTCGAAAATCCCTCTCAGCGACGCAGCACGCGAGGCCCTCGAGCCACTCCTCGAACGCCTGATCGTGCTACCCCGCAGGCCGCTGCACAGCCCACTCAACCTGCTGGCTTCCCCCATCATCGACTACCCCATGCGGGCAATCATCAATGGCCTGGCACCTTGCTTGCGGCACCGGTTCGAGCAACTGCTGGACGAACCCTGGGACGTGATCCAGATCGAGCACAGCTACAGCTTCCAGCCGTTCGAAAAAGCCCTGCAGGCTCGCAGGCTGCCCTTCATGCTTAGCGAGCACACCCTGGAGTCGGTAATGGGCGGTGCCTGCCACGATCGCCTGCCGCTGTGGCTGCGCCCGCTCAACGCCTTCGACCGCTGGCGCTACCGGCGCTGGGAGCACCGTGTGCTGCGCCAGCCCACCGAACTGGTGGCTGTCAGCGCCCACGATGCCGAGCTGATCGCGCAGATCAGCGGGCGCCCGGTGAATGTGGTGGTCAACGGCGTGGACTGTGATTTCTACCAGCAGGTGCAACCTGCGCTGCACAGCCAGCGTCTGTTGTTCGTCGGCAATTTCGAATATGGCGCCAATCTGGAGGCCATCGAATGGGCACTGGACGACATCATGCCGAAGGTTTGGATGAGCAACCCGGCAGTGCGTCTGGCGATCGCCGGGCATGCCATGCCGGCCAACTGGAAGCTTCACTGGAACGACCCACGCATTGAATGGTTCGGCTACCGCCCCGACCTGCGTGAACTGCAACGACGTTCCGCGCTGTTCTTTGCCCCCCTGCGTTATGCCGGTGGCTCGAAGGTGAAAATCCTCGAAGCGATGGCCGCCGGCTTACCCGTGATCACCACCGACAAGGGCGTTTCAGGCCTCACCGTGAATAACGGCGAGCACTACGTGGGCAGTGACGACGGTGACCAACTGGCATTGCTGATCACCCAGTTGCTCAATCAACCCTGGCGCATGAGCCAGTTGAGCGATGCTGGGCGCCAGTTTGCCCGCCAGCGCCACGACTGGAGCGTGGCTGCCCAACAACTGGAGAATGTGCACATACGCCTGACCCAGGCGGCACCGGCCGAGGCCGCGCCGCTGGCCAGTGCCTGGCTGGGCCGCTCAGCCAAGTAGCTCGCTGAAGGGGATGAATGGTACGTTGTCGCCCTGCTTTGGCGTGCTGCCCTCACGCACTTCCACCAGCCCCTCCGCCCAGGCAGCGCTGCGCAGCACACCCGAGCTCTGGTTCTTGTAGATGCGCACGCGGCCCTGTTCGATGCGCGCGCGCAGGTATTCGCGGCGCGTACCCGGCTTGGGCCAGTCAAACCCAGCCGGCATGTCGAACCGCAACGGCGTGACGTCAATCACACCCTGACGACGCAGCAGGTAGGGCCTGGTCAGCAGCCCGAAGGTGACCAAGGTCGAGGCGGGGTTGCCCGGCAAGCCAATCACCGGCACGCCTTGGAAGTGGCCGAAGGTCAGCGGCTTGCCCGGTTTGATCGCCAGCTTCCACAACGCCAGTTCGCCAGCCTCGCGCAGGGCAGCACCGAGGTAGTCGGCCTCGCCCACCGAGACACCTCCGGTGGACAGAATCAGGTCTACGCCACCCAGTTCAGCCAGGCAGGTGCGAGTGCGTGCCAGGTCATCCGGCAGGATGCCGGCATCGACCACTTCGCAACCCAGCCGCTGCAACCAGCTGACCAGCAGCCTGCGGTTGCTGTTGTAGATCTGCCCGGGCCCGAGCGGCAGGCCTGGCTCGACCAGTTCGTCGCCGGTCGACAGCACCGCCACTTTCACCTTGCGCACCACGTCCAGACGGCCATGCCCCAAGGTCGCCGCCAGGCCCAGTTCGATCGGCCCAAGGCGGGTGCCGGCGCTCATCACCTGCTCGCCCCTGCGGGTTTCCTGGCCTTGAGGGCGTATGTTCTGCTCGGTGCGCAACACGTCGAGAAAGCGCACCCGGCCATCTTCGAGCACTTCGGTGTTTTCCTGCATCTCGACGCAGTCGGCCCCCTCCGGCACAGGCGCACCGGTGAAGATCCGCGCGCAGGTACCCGGTTGCAGCGGCTGGGGCGCATGGCCGGCGAAAATACGCTGGCTGACCGGCAGCGGCTGGCCCTGCCAGTCAGCCAGGCGCAAGGCATAACCGTCCATGGCGCTGTTCGGCCAGGGCGGCAGGTCGAGCGAGGCCACTAGGTCGGTGGCCAGCACGCGACCCTCGGCTTCGGCCAGCGGCAGGTTTTCGGTCTCGCGGATCGGTGCAGCTTCGGCCAGCGCCAGCAGTTGCTCCAGCGCCTGTTCCACCGGCATCAGCGGCCGGGCCTGGCTGACCTCAGCCACGGCTGTCACAGGCCGCTGCCTGCTTCAGGTGCGCCACGAAGTTGCAAGGGCGATGACGGGCATCGAGCTGCTCGGCCAGGATGCCATCCCAACCGGTACGCACAGCGTTGGTGGAGCCCGGCAGGCAGCACACCAGCGTGCCGTTGGCCAGCCCGGCCAAGGCACGCGACTGCACGGTGGAGGTGCCAATGTCGGCCACGGAAATCTGCCGGAACAGCTCACCAAAACCGTCTACTTGCTTGTCCAGCAGGCAGGCCACCGCCTCGGGGGTGCTATCGCGACCAGTAAACCCGGTACCGCCCGTAATCAGCACCACTTGCACGTTGTCATCGGCGATCCATGTGGCGACCTGGGCCCGGATCTTGTACAGGTCATCCTTGAGCAGCACGCGCTCGGCAAGGCGGTGACCGGCGGCGCTCAGGCGGTCGACGAACATCTGGCCAGAGGTGTCGGTGTCGAAGGTACGGGTGTCGCTGACCGTGAGCACGGCGATGTTCAGCGCCACGAAGGGGGTATCTGCCTTGGCTTTCATGGGTGTCCGTCACAACAGGATGAGATGGACGCAGTTATATCACAGCGCACCTTTTCCAGCGTTGCCCCCCTCAGCCTTGCCTTGGGTCAAGGGGACAAATTAGTCGCTATGCTGCACTTGGAGTGAACTTGCACTAACGTCCTGCGTCTTAAATGTCATCTAGCACCATCGCACTTGGAGAAACACGATGATCAAACGGACCCTACCCGCCTTCCTGCTTGCCTTGGGTTTGGGCGCCCTTGCTGGCTGCTCGACCCCAACCGTCATTACCCTGAACGATGGCCGGGAGATCCAGGCAACCGACAAACCGTCCTACGATGAAGACTCTGGCTTCTATGAATTCGAGCAACTCGACGGCAAGCGCACACGCCTGAACAAGGACCAGATCCGCACCGTCAAAGAGCTCTGATCAAGGCCCCGTTCAGGCTATGGCCCTTTAAACAACAAGGGCTTGCGAGCAAAAACGGGATGCAGTAGGATTTTGTTCATCGGAGTGTAGCGCAGCCAGGTAGCGCGTCTCGTTCGGGACGAGAAGGCCGCAGGTTCGAATCCTGTCTCTCCGACCAAATCCTTGTCAGAAAGCCCGCCATGTGCGGGCTTTTTGTTGTGTGCGAAAAATACGTCAGTGCGCGGCTTCAGCCTCGATGGGCACCTGCAACTCCTGCAAACCGAGTCAGGCGCTCAGGCGGGAGGTGACTTCGCCCAACTGCCCTGACAAACCATGCAGGCGCTGCCCCGCCTGCTCGGTATGCTGCACCGCTTCCTGGTTGGCCGTGGCAATCCGGGTAATTTCGATCAGGTTGCGCGAGATATCTTCGGCCACGCTGGTCTGCTCCTCGGCCGCTGTGGCGATCTGCCGGTTCATGTCGCGGATCGCCTCCACCGCCTGGGTGATACGTTGCAGCATCTGCCCGGCCTGCTCGACTTGCTCAGCCCCTTCCTGGCTACGTTGCTGGCCACTTTCGATGGCCTTGACCGCCTCCACAGCCCCCGACTGTACCGCTTCGATGATCTGGTGAATTTCTGCAATCGACGCTGCCGTGCGCTGGGCCAGGCTACGCACTTCATCGGCGACCACCGCAAAACCACGCCCGGCTTCGCCAGCACGGGCCGCTTCGATGGCCGCGTTAAGCGCCAGCAGGTTGGTCTGTTCAGCAATGCCGCGGATCACTTCCAGCACTTTGCCTATCCGTGTGCTGTCATGCTCCAGATCGCGAATTACCGCTGCCGTGCCGGCGATTTCGCGGTTGACCAGCCCGATGATGTCGATGGTCTGCTGCATCACCTGCTCGCCGGCCTGGGCACTGTGGTCGGCGTCATCGGCCGCACGGGCCGCCTCGGCGGCGTGGCGAGCGACCTCTTGGGCAGTGGCGGACATTTCGTGCATGGCCGTGGCTACCTGGTCGGTACGCTGGAACTGGTCATGAGTACCGCGGGCCATGTCACCGGCAATACTGCGCAACTGGCCGCTGGCACCTTCCAGCTCCTGAGCATTGTCCTGCAGCCGGCCGACGGTATCGGCAAGGAAGTCACGCAGGGTGTTGGCCGCCCGCGCCAGGCGCCCCAGCTCATCCTCCCGACGGCTGTCGACCCGGGCAGCAAAGCAGCCCTGGCTGAGCTGCGCGACGTACTCGATCAACTGGCGGATCGGCTCGATCAGGCTACGGTTGACCAGCCACAGGCTGAGCAGCCCCACCAGCACCGCAGAAGCCAGCATCACCAGCAGGCCCAACCATACCGTGCGCTCGGCACTGGCATTGATGCTGGCTGCACGCTGGCGAGCATCGGCGCGCAGTTGCTCGACCAGTTCGCTCATTTGCTCACTGGCGGCACGGTCCACGCCTTTGACCGCCCGGTCGCCCGCTACCGGGTCGCCGCCTGCCGCCAGGAACGCCTGGCGGCCTTGTGCATAGGCCTGGCCCAACTGGCGGTGGCTGTCGCGCAATTGCTGCAGCGACGCCTTGAGCCTGGCATCACTGTTGTCGATCAATTGCCCGAGCAGTTGTTGTACTTGCTCTTCGCGGGCCTGGAACTGCTGCCAGTACTTGTCCATTTCCGCAGGCTGGCGCCCTCGCAACAGCACGTTCTTCCATTCCTGCACCTGGATCTTGAACTGCAGGTTGGCTTCGTCAATCAATTGCGAGGCCCGCAGCGGCCCGTCGACCAGCTCGGCGTAGCCACGCACGCTGGACGACAGGAACTGGAAACACACCAGGGCGATCAGCAGCATCGCCAGCACACTGCCGCCGAGCAGCGAGAGAATTTGCACTCTGAGGGATTTACGCAACATCGAGGGTCTCGGAACCAGAGGGAGTAGGCAGAGGCCGCTGTACAGCCTCATTACTGGCAGGCCAAAAAAAAGCTGCCATCACGCAATGGCAGCCAGGTCGAGCACTTACGCAACAGTTGAGGCAAATCTTCTCAGGCAATTACTACAGAAATGTTACAAAGCCACGACACGCTAGCCCGTGGTGAACTGCAGCGCTGCCAGCCGCGCATACAACGGGCTGTCCTCGATCAACTGACGGTGGGTGCCCACCGCCACCAGCCGGCCCTGGTCGATGACCGCGATGCGCTCGGCATGCTGTACCGTGGCCAGGCGATGGGCGATCACCAGCGTGGTACGGCCGGCCATCAGGCTGGGCAGCGCTTGCTGGATCAAGTATTCGCTTTGTGCATCCAGGGCACTGGTGGCTTCGTCCAGCAACAGGATCGGCGCATCGACCAGCAAGGCCCGGGCAATCGCCAGGCGCTGGCGTTGCCCGCCGGAAAGGCCGATGCCGCCCTCCCCCAGCTGGGTCTGGTAGCCTTGGGGCAATTGCCGGATGAATTCGTCGGCATGGGCGCCGCGGGCTGCTGCTTCGACTTCAGCCAAGGTCGCCTCGGGCCGGCCATAACGAATGTTGGCCTCCACCGTGCCACGGAACAGCGAGGGGTTTTGTGCCACCAAAGCGAACTGCCGGCGTAGCTGGTCGGGATCAAATTCGGTAACCGGCTGGCCATCGAGCAGGATGCGCCCTTGCTGTGGGTCGTAAAAGCGCAGCAACAAATCGAACAGGGTCGACTTGCCTGCCCCGGAAGGGCCAACCAGGGCGACGGTCTGCCCGGGCTCGATGGTCAGGCTCAGGCCGTCGACAGCTGCCACCGTGGGCCGTGAGGGGTAAGCGAACACCACCTGCTGCAGTTCGATACGCCCGCTGGCCCGCTGCTGTGGCAGCTGCTGCGACTCGGCGGGCGGCAGGATGGCACTGCGCGCGGCCAACAGTTCGGCAATGCGCTCGGCGGCACCCGCGGCCCGTTGCAACTCGCCGATCACCTCACTGAGGGTACCGAAGGCGCTGCCGACGATCAGGCTGTAGAACACGAATGCTGCCAGCTCGCCTGCGGATATACGCCCGGCAATCACATCCATGCCGCCGACCCACAGCATCACCCCCACCGCCCCCAACACCAGCACGATCACCAGGGTAATCAGCCAGGCACGCTGTGTAATCCGCTTGCGGGCAACAGTAAACGCTGCTTCGACCGTATCGGCGAACAGTTCGCGGTCGTGCGCCTGGTGGTTGTAGGCCTGCACGGTCTTGATCTGCCCCAGCGTCTCAGCCACGTAGCTGCCCACATCGGCGACCCTGTCCTGGCTCTGCCGCGACAGGCTGCGCACACGACGGCCGAACAACAGGATCGGTGCCAACACCAGCGGCAGCGTTACCACCACGATGCTGGTGAGCTTGGGGTTGGTGATGAACAGCAATACCACACCGCCAATGACCATCAGCGCGTTGCGCAGGAACATCGACAGCGATGAACCGATCACTGATTGCAGCAAGGTGGTGTCCGCAGTCAGCCGAGACTGGATCTCGGAGCTGCGGTTGTCTTCGAAAAAACCTGGGTGCAGGCCGATCAGGTGATCGAAGACGGCACGACGGATATCGGCCACACAACGCTCGCCAATCCACGACACCAGATAAAAACGGCTGAAGGTACCCACCGCCAGCGCCAGCACCAGCAGCAGGAACAGCCCGATGGTCTGATTGAGCTGGTGCGCGGAGCGGGTCATGAAGCCTTGATCCACCAGCAGGCGGATACCTTGGCCCATCGACAGGGTGATGGCAGCGGTGACCACCAGCGCCAGCAATGCCAGCAGCACTTGGCGGCGATAAGGGCGAACGAACTGCCAGGCCAGGCGCAAGGCGCGGCGTTGGCGCGGGGAAACCGATTCGGGCATGGCGACGACCACAAAGGGTGGGGAAGCGGCAGCCTACCACTCATCCCGGTCGGGAGACTGCATGAAGGTTGCTATAACGCATCGATCTAAACAGCTTATGGAGCTTTCACAGGGTTTCTGCTGGACTGTTGCTGCCGTGACCCGGAAGCTGTCACAGGCCAGTCACGGCGCAGGGCTACCCTGAGCTTGAACCTGAAGAGGAGACAGTGCATGAGCTTGCAGCATGGCAGTGATAACCAGAAGCCCCAGACCTCCCCGCAACCGCAAGTATGCGGTTCGATCATCGACGCCAAGGGGCGCGAAGTGCCGATCACCGAGCAGATGATCCAGCAGGCCTGCAAGGCCCTGGAAGAAAGCCGTGTCGAGCGCGTACGCAAAGGTTGATCGGCGAATTCTTTGCAACCCGGCGCTTGCGCCGGGTTTTTATCTGCCCAGGCAGTGGGCTTGGCCGCCCCAACCGGCAACCGCACCTACCTGCAAGATCAAGACAAGGCTTGCTTAGACCAACACCCCACCCAAGGCACTGACCAACTGCGCCAACTGCGGCGCCTCCCCGTGCAAGCGCACGGCCAGCCCCTCGATCTCGCGCCTTGGCGGGTATTGCTTGCGCAACTGGTCGAACGCCGCCCGCTGTTGCTGCGGATCATCGCTCAGGCTACGGCGGAAATCGGCATCATCACGGCGCGGGTCATACACGGCGCGACACAGGGTGGCCATGGCCCAGGACAGGTCGGTGCTGGCATCCAGCTCGATCTGCGCCAGCGGTGGCTTGGGCAGCAGCTCGGCCAGTCGCACCTGCTCGTTCACACCCAGGTAGCGGCACAGCGCCTGGTAGATCTGCGCCGTGCCACGCTGGCGGCCATCGAGGCTATAGCCGGCAATGTGCGGCGTAGCCAGGGTGCACAGGTCGGCCAACTGCAGGTCGACCTGCGGCTCCCCTTCCCACACATCCAGCACCGCGTGCACGTCTTCGCGGTCCAGCAGCAGCTCGCGCAGGGCCACGTTGTCCACCACCGGGCCACGGCTGGCGTTCAACAGCCAGGCACCCGGGCGCAACTGTGCCAGCTGCGCCTGCCCCAGCAGGTGCCAGGTCGGGTGCTGGCCGCCGCGTTGCAACGGGGTATGCAAGCTGATCACATCGCACTGCTGCAGGATGGTTTCGAGGCTGACGTAGTCGCCGCCCTCGGCGGCCTGACGCAACGGGTCGCACACCAGCACCTTCCAGCCCAGGCCATGCAGCACCCGCACGAGGCGGCCACCCACTTCACCCGCGCCCACTACGCCATACACGCGCTCAGGCAATGCCACGCCATCCAGTTCGGCCAGGGTCAGCAGGCTGCCCAGCACGTAATCGACCACGCCGCGGGCATTGCAGCCAGGTGCGCTGCTCCAGTGGATGCCAGCTTCTGCAAAGTAGTCCAGGTCCAGGTGATCAGTGCCGATGGTGCAGGTGCCGACAAAGCGTACACGGCTGCCTTCGAGCAGCTGACGGTCGACCTTGGTCACCGAGCGCACCAGCAGGATATCGGCGTCCTTGACGCTGGCAGCATCGAGGCTTCGGCCGGGGTAGCGGCGAATTTCACCGAAACCCTGGAAGAAGGCATCGAGCAGCGGGATGTTCTCGTCGGCAACTATCAGCATGGCGCTCTCCTGTCTGGGGAGCGCAGTGTAGGCGCAACGCCGGGCGTGTTCCAGAGCGATTCAGTCGGCTTTCTTGCGGATCCAGTACAGGAAAGTGCCGGCGTCCTCTTGCTGCTGCAGCAGCTCGTGGCCGAGGAAGTTGCAGAACTTGGGGATGTCGCGGCGGGTCGACGGGTCGGTGGCGATGACCTTGAGCAGGCCGCCGGCGGCCAGGTTGCGTACGTGCTGGTGCAGCATCATCACGGGTTCCGGGCAGTTCAGGCCGGTGGCATCGAGGATGGCGTCGGGGGTGAAATCGGTCATGGGGGGCTCCGAAAATGATCGCTATTGTCGCGCATAGCGCGACGCGGTCCAAGCACGGCTTTCAAACCCAGCGCTCTTGATCTCGATCTTGATCTTGATCTTGATCTTGATCTTGATCTTGATCTTGATCTTCGCGACTTCAGGAGGCCGAACGCAGGCCTTGCGGAGGGAGGTGACGGGCATGGATGCCCGTCAAGCGCTGGGCCCCAGGATGGGGCCTGCAGCGCGGTCCTCCCGGGAGCGAGGCCGGAGAGAGGGAACCCCGGAGCGCAGCGCAGGGGCCGGATGATGGGAGCGCAGCGTTTTTTGGTTACTTTTTGTCGCGTTTGACAAAAAGTGACTCGCCGTAAGGGCGAAAAGGTGAGTCAGCGTCGCCATCGCAAACGGACGGTTCGCTGAGTCAAAACAGACGAATTTGCTTCTTGCTTCTTGCTTCTTGCTTCTTGCTTCTTGCTTCTTGCTTCTTGCTTCTTGCTTCTTGGATGTGAGCATCCACATCAATTAGGTATTCATTCGCGAAGGTGGCGCATAGTCACCTTTCCGCCCTTACGGCGGGTCCCTTTTTGTCGTGGCAAAAAGGAACCAAAAACCGTCGGCTCCCATCATCCGGCCCCTGCGCTGCGCTCCGGGGTCCCCTCGCTCCGGGCTTGCTCCCGGGAGGACCGCGCTGCAGGCCCCATCCTGGGGCCCAGCGCTTGACGGGCATCCATGCCCGTCACCTCCCTTCGCAAGCCCTGCACTCGGCCTCCTGAAGTCGCAATCTGCGTCGCCTGAACTATCGCGCGCTTAGATGCAACAGCAAAAGCAGAAGCAGACACAGGCGCAGAAGCAGAAGCAGAAGCAGAACGACGCGCTGGCCTCAGCGTGGCTTCAAGTCGAGCCGCCGCAGGTGGCACGTCACTTCCTCGCGGTCGTGGTACAGCTGCTTGCAGGCAATCGACACCCTGATCTTGCGTGCCTTGAATGTTGCCTCCATACGGTCGAGCAGGCGCCGTACTTCGGCATAACGCTGCTTCATCGGCAACTTCAGGTTGACCACCGCCTCGCGGCACAGCCCCTCACCCAGCCAGGTTTCAATCAGCGAGGTGGTACGCGCCGGCTTCTCGACGATATCGCACACCATCCAGTCTACCGGCTGCTTCGGCTGCCAGGTAAAACCATCGGCCATCAAGTGCTGGACCAGGCCTGTGTCCATCAGGCTTTCGGCCATCGGCCCGTTGTCGATGGCTGTCACCAGCATACCGCGGCGCACCAGCTGGTAGGTCCAGCCACCCGGCGAGGCTCCCAGGTCGACGCCGGTCATGTCATCACCCAGGCGCTGCTCCCACTGCTCACGCGGGATGAACTGGTGCCAGGCCTCTTCCAGCTTGAGTGTCGAGCGGCTAGGTGCCTCACGAGGGAACTTCAGGCGCGGGATGCCCATGGGCCACAAGGCGCTGTTGCTGGCCGATGCAACGCCGACAAATACCCGCCGGCCGCTGATGAAGGTCAGCAGCAAGCGTGGACGGCCAGGGTCGTCGACCAGGCGGCCGGCCTTCTCCAGGGCCTTGCGCAACGGCACTTCGAACTTTCGGCAGAAGGTAGACAATTCCTTGCCTTCGTTGCTGTCCAGCACCTCCAGCCAAAGGCTACCGAACACCGGGAAGTCAGCCAACTGCGCCAGCAGTACGCTGATGCGGTCACTTTCCGGCAGTTCGACGTAACCGCCACGTGCCCACTGCCGCGGGAAAATCAGCTGGTTGAAACGCAGTTCCCCCATCAAGCGCTCGGCACCGCCCTCCTCGCTACAGACAAACTCGGCACTGGCACTTTGCGGCTTGCCTTTGGCATAGCCAGCAACACCCAGGCGGGCGGCATGTTCGCTGATTTCGGCGCAAACCTCGCCCTCGAAACCGGGCCGGCAATGCATGAACAGGGTATTCATCTCTCACTCCACTACGGCTGGCGCACCACAGGCGCCGGCAGGGCGGCGATGATAAAGGAAGTTCGGAACCTGCGACACGCCCCGCCGGTCCAGAAAAAGGTCAGGTAGCGTAAACCGGTCTAACCTGACCATTCAGCCAGGTCCGTGCCGTGCGGACCGATACAGAGCGGTGCTGCCGGCAAACCGTGAATATTTGCCGGGCACCGGTGCAGAAGGAGTTGGCAATGCCCTCGCTCGATAGCCTGAACACCCTCAAGCCCCTCAAGGTCGGCGACAAGACCTACCACTACTTCAGCCTCACCGAGGCCGCCCGCCAGCTGGGTGACCTGCAGCGCCTGCCCATGTCGCTGAAAGTGCTGCTGGAAAATCTGCTGCGCTGGGAGGATGGCGCGACCGTCACCGGCGACGACTTGCGCGCCATTGCCCAATGGCTTGGCGAACGGCGCTCCGACCGCGAGATCCAGTACCGCCCGGCGCGGGTGTTGATGCAGGACTTCACCGGCGTGCCCGCCGTGGTCGACCTGGCGGCCATGCGCGCCGCCATGGCCAAGGCTGGCGGCGACCCGCAACGGATCAACCCGCTGTCACCGGTCGACCTGGTGATCGACCACTCGGTAATGGTCGACCGCTACGGCACGCCACAGGCCTTCGCCGAAAACGTCGACATCGAAATGCAACGCAATGGTGAGCGCTATGCCTTTCTGCGATGGGGCCAGAGCGCCTTCGACAATTTCCGCGTGGTCCCCCCGGGCACCGGCATTTGCCACCAGGTCAACCTGGAATACCTGGGCCGCACGGTGTGGACCCGTGAGGCCGACGGCCGCACCTATGCCTTCCCCGATACCTTGGTGGGCACAGACTCGCACACCACCATGATCAACGGCCTGGGCGTACTCGGCTGGGGTGTCGGCGGCATCGAAGCGGAAGCGGCCATGCTAGGCCAGCCGGTATCGATGCTGATCCCCGAAGTGATCGGCTTCAAGCTGACCGGCAAGCTGCGGGAGGGCATCACTGCCACTGACCTGGTGCTGACCGTGACGCAGATGCTGCGCAAGAAAGGCGTGGTGGGCAAGTTCGTCGAGTTCTACGGGGACGGCCTGGCCGAGTTGCCCCTGGCCGACCGCGCAACCATCGCCAACATGGCACCGGAATACGGCGCCACCTGTGGTTTCTTCCCGGTCGACCAAGTCACCCTGGACTATCTGCGCCTCTCGGGCCGCCCCGAAGCGACCGTGCAACTGGTCGAGCAGTACTGCAAGGCACAGGGCATGTGGCGCCTGCCCGGCCAGGAGCCGTCATTCAGCGACACGCTGGCCCTGGACATGGACGACGTCGAAGCCAGCCTGGCCGGGCCCAAACGGCCGCAGGACCGCGTAGCGCTGGGCCAGGTCAGCCAAGCCTTCGACCACTTCATCGAGCTGCAGCCCAAACCGCTGGCCAAAGAAGTTGGCCGCCTGGAAAGCGAAGGTGGCGGCGGTGTGGCAGTGGGCAACGCCGACCAGACCGGCGCAGTCGACTACAGCCATCAGGGCCAGACCCACACCCTGCGCGATGGGGCCGTGGTGATTGCCGCGATCACCTCATGCACCAACACGTCCAACCCCAGTGTGATGATGGCTGCCGGGCTGGTGGCGAAAAAAGCACTGGAAAAGGGCCTGCAACGCAAACCTTGGGTCAAGAGTTCGCTGGCGCCGGGCTCCAAAGTCGTCACCGACTACTTCAAGGCAGCCGGGCTCACGCCTTACCTCGACCAACTGGGTTTTGATCTGGTCGGCTATGGCTGCACCACCTGCATCGGCAACTCCGGCCCGCTGGACGAGGCGATCGAAAAAGCCATTGGCAGCGCCGACCTCACCGTGGCCTCGGTGCTATCGGGCAACCGCAACTTCGAGGGCCGCGTGCACCCACTGGTCAAGACCAACTGGCTGGCCTCGCCCCCGCTGGTGGTGGCCTACGCCCTGGCCGGCAGCGTGCGCCTGGACCTGACGCGCGACCCGCTGGGGTCAGGCAAGGACGGCCAACCGGTCTACCTGCGGGATATCTGGCCGAGTCAGCAGGAAATTGCCGAGGCCGTGGCCAAGGTCGATACGGCGATGTTCCACAAGGAGTACGCCGAAGTGTTTGCCGGTGATGCGCAATGGCAGGCCATCGAGGTGCCACAGGCCGCCACTTACGTGTGGCAGGCTGACTCCACCTACATCCAGCACCCACCGTTCTTCGACGGCATCGGCGGGCCGCCGCCACAAATTGCCAATATTCACGGCGCACGGGTGCTGGCGCTGCTGGGCGATTCAGTGACCACCGACCACATTTCCCCCGCCGGCAACATCAAGACCGACAGCCCGGCCGGGCGCTACCTGCGGGAACAGGGTGTGGAGCCACGCGACTTCAACTCCTACGGTTCGCGGCGTGGCAACCATGAAGTGATGATGCGCGGCACCTTCGCCAACATCCGTATCCGCAACGAAATGCTGGCAGGCGAAGAAGGCGGCAACACGTTGCATGTGCCCACTGGCGAGAAGCTGTCGATCTACGACGCGGCCATGCGTTACCAGCAGGAAGGCACCCCGCTGCTGGTGATTGCCGGCCAGGAGTACGGCACCGGTTCGAGCCGCGACTGGGCAGCCAAGGGTACCAACCTGCTGGGGGTCAAGGCCGTGCTGGCAGAAAGCTTCGAGCGTATTCACCGCTCCAACCTGGTGGGCATGGGCGTGTTGCCGCTGCAGTTCAAGGCTGGGCACAACCGCAAACAGCTGGGGCTGACCGGCAAGGAGCAGATCGATGTACTGGGGCTGGACGGCGCGCATATTCACCCTGGCATGAGCCTGCCCTTGCGCATTACCCGCGAGGATGGCCAACAGGAACAGATCGAGGTGCTATGCCGGATTGATACCCTGAACGAGGTGGAATACTTCAAGGCGGGGGGGATTCTGCATTATGTGTTGCGCCAGATGATCGCCAGTTGAGTCTGGCCGAAGATTCGTTCCGTTCTTGAAACCGAGCGCCGCGGGGGCGGCGCTCGATCTCTGCAATCAATGAATCAAATATCCATTCAATAAAACCAGCCGCTTGCCGATACCTGTCGAAAGCCCTGCGGACTATCACCCATGCGTAACAACCAGCCGATTACCCAGAGAGAACGGACTTTCCCAGCCCAGCAGCGGTTGATCTCCACTACCAACGCCAAGGGTGTGATCACCTACTGCAACGATGCCTTTATCGAAATCAGTGGTTTCACCCGCGAGGAGCTGACGGGCGCACCGCACAACCTGGTGCGCCACCCCGACGTACCGCCTGCCGTGTTTGCCCATATGTGGCAAACCCTCAAGCAGGGCCAGCCGTGGATGGGTATCGTCAAGAACCGCTGCAAGTCCGGCGACCATTACTGGGTCAACGCCTATGTCACCCCCATTTTCGATAACAACCAGGTTGTCGGCTTCGAGTCGGTGCGGGTCAAGCCCACCGCCGAACAGATCCGCCGCGCCGAGGCCCTGTACCAGCGCATCAACCAGGGCAAGCCGCCGGTACCGCGTCGCGACAAGTGGCTGCCAGTGCTGCAGGACTGGCTACCGTTCATCCTGATCAGCCAGGTGGGCTTCCTGATCGGCAACTGGCTGGGTCATTCCTGGGGCTTTGCCTTGGCCGCAGGGCTTTCGGTACCGCTGGGCCTGCTTGGCCTGAGCTGGCAGCAGCGCGGCCTCAAGCGCCTGCTGCGCCTGGCCGAGCAAACCACTTCCGACCCACTGATCGCGCAGATGTTCACCGACAGCCGTGGCGTGCAGGCGCGCCTGGAAATGGCCATGCTCAGCCAGGACGCACGCATGAAAACCTGCCTGACGCGCCTACAAGACAGTGCCGAACACCTGAGCGAACAGGCACGACAGTCCGATGCCTTGGCGCACAAGAGCTCTTCGGGGCTGGAGCGCCAGCGGGTGGAGACCGAGCAAGTCGCCGCCGCGGTAAACCAGATGGCCGCCACCACTCAGGAAGTGGCCAACCATGTACAGCGCACCGCCGATGCCACCCAGGAAGCCAACCGCCTGACCAGCCAGGGCCGGCAGATTGCCGGAGAAACCCGCGAGGCCATCGAGCGCCTGTCGGCGGCAGTGGGCGAGACCGGCCAGACGGTTACGCAACTGGCCAAAGACAGCGACGAGATTGGGGGCGTGGTCGACGTGATCAAGGGCATCGCCGACCAGACCAACCTGCTGGCGCTGAACGCAGCCATTGAAGCGGCGCGCGCCGGTGAAATGGGCCGTGGCTTTGCCGTGGTGGCTGATGAGGTGCGACAGTTGGCCCAGCGCACCGCCGAATCCACCGGGCAGATCCACGGCCTGATCGCCAAGCTGCAACAGACCGCCAGCAACGCAGTGCTGACCATGGAAACCGGCCACCGCCAGGCACAGGAAGGCGTCGATCGGGTAATGCAGGCCGACGAAGCGCTGGTAGGCATCAGCGAAGCGGTGGCCAATATCACCGACATGGCCACCCAGATTGCTGCTGCAACCGAGGAGCAGACCGCAGTGGCTGACGAGATCAGCCGCAACATCAGCACCATTGCCGAACTGGCCGACCAGACCGCCGAACAGGCGCAGCACTCGGCACTGCTGAGCGAAGAACTGACCAGCACGGCGGGCAGCCAGTATTCGCTGGTGGAGCGCTTCAACCGCTGAAGCTCGAGACTTCCGCTGGGGATGGCACCGGCTCTGCCGGTGTTCGCGGGTAAACCCGCTCCTACAACGGCTGTGCCGAACCACCGATGCTGTGCCGGGCCGTCGATGCCTGTGTCGAACCACTGATGCGCGTCCACCCCGGTCCATGTAGGAGCGGGTTTACCCGCGAATACGGTAGCGGCGGCAACGGTGAACGGCGGGTGAAAATTGGCCAGCAGGCCCGGCCCTTTCGCGGGTGAACCCGCTCCTACAACGGCTGTGCCGAACCACCGATGCTGTGCCGGGCCGTCGATGCCTGTGTCGAACCACTGATGCGCATCCACCCCCGGTCCATGTAGGAGCGGGTTTACCCGCGAATACGGTAGCGGCAGCAACGGTGAACGGCGGGTGGAGATTGGCCAGCAGGCCCGGCCCATTCGCGGGTGAACCCGCTCCTACGACGGCCTGTGGCGAACCACCGATGCGTGCGTAGGAGCGGGTTTACCCGCGAATACGGTAGCAGCAGCAACGGTGAACGGCGGGTGGAGATTGGCCAGCAGGCCCGCCCCTTTAGCAGGCAAGTCCGCTTGCTGTGTTACCAGTCCAACCGCAAGCGGCTCTCGAAGTAGCGCTCTTCGCCACTCAGCGGGTCCTCGAAACGCAGGCTCTGCGCCAGCAGTTTCAGCGGCCGCTGGTAGTCATCCTCTTCGTTGAGCAATTGCGGATAGAACGGGTCATTGCTGATCCCTGCCCCCAAAGCCGCCATGTGCACACGCAACTGATGGGTCTTGCCGGTCACGGGCGACAGCCCATAGCGCCATCGCTCACCGTTCTTCTCCAGCACCTCGGCCAGGGTTTCACTGTTGGCCTCACCCTCCACCTCATGCATGCGGAAAAATGGCTCGCCATGCACCAGGCGGCTTTTGTGCACCAGCGGAAAGGCATGCTGTGGCATGGCAGCGGCAATGGCCTGGTAACGCTTGTCGATACGCCGCTCGGGGAACAGCCGCTGGTAGGCGCTGCGGCTGTGCGGGTTGGCGGAAAACAGCACAAGCCCGGCGGTGTGCCGGTCAATGCGGTGCAACGGCACCAGGTGCGGGTTGTCCAGGCGCCGGATCAGGCGGCGCAACAAGGTCTGCTCGACGTATTCACCGGTCGGCGTCACCGGCAGGAAATGCGGTTTATCGGCCACCACCAGGTGCTCGTCCACATGCAGCACCACCTCCTGCACCGGGATCGGCCGTTCGTTCGGCACTTCGCGGAAATAATGCAAACGCATGCCACGCTTGTAAGGCAGGTCGGCGGCAACTGCCTGCCCCTCGGCATCCAGCACCCGGCCACGGGCAAAGCGGTCAAGCCACTGGGCGCGGTCGATAGCCTTGAAATGATCACACAAGCAATCGAGCACCGTGACCCAGTTACCAGGTGGCAGGCACACCGTACTGGCTTGCTGGCGGGCGGGGTCGAAAGGCGTGGTCATGGCTGGGCTCGAGACGTTCATGGCCGCGCATTATCGCCCAAGCCCGCCCCCTCAACCAGCCTGGGCCATCGCCTCGCAGCGATCCTTCAGCCAGCGCAGTACTTGCACCGGCTCCCAGCGGCCAGGGTCGTAGAGTGCATAGAGCAACCCCTCATAGCCCACCACATCCAGCCCTCGGTGATAACCGGCCCGCTGGAACAAGGCCTCGATCTCGGCGAAGCAGGTATTGAAGTGGACTTTGCCGAACGGCGTGCAGTCGCCCGTCACCAGGCCTTCGAGGCGCAGTTCCAGAACGGCGTCAGCCACCCGATCCACGGGCATGCGGTTGACGCTGTACTTGAGTTGCTCGACATTGAGCATGGCTTCACCTCGATACTGTATTTATATACAGCATACGAACATCCCCTTGCTGCCGTCAATGCGCTTCATTGCAACCCCGCCAGGTAGCCGCTGCCTTTGCGCAGGGTCAGCACCTGCCTGCGTGGCGTGCCGCGCGTCACCGACAGATGCACCCATCTGTCGAATTCCAGGATCAGCTGATCGAAGGGCACCGCACTTTCGCTGATTCGCCGGACGGTCTCGCGCGGGCTGACCTCGATCACCGTGAAGTCCGCCGCCAGCCCTTGCACGTGCTGGCTATCGGAGGCGCCACCGATCAACCGATTGACCCTTTCACTGCGATACCCGCTGCTGATGATGATGGGCGCGTCGAACAACGCACGTACCTGTTCCAGCGCACCACACAGTAATTGCAGGTTGGCCCTGGCTTCGAGGGGCGGTGCATTATCGAACCCGTCGCGGGCGGCGAGCTGGGAAACGGTCATTTCATCGAGGGTGAAATGTGGAGTGATCAACATGGCGAGCTATTCCGATGATGGAGAAGGTTACCGGCGACGGTGCGCCTCCACCGGATCATCAGCTCGCTTCACAGATCATGGAGCAGGGTTGCAACTCCTCTGCAGCCATCATTGCCCAAGAAAGGCCACCACTTGTTCGGTATCGAACGGCCAGTGCAACTCGGCGCCGTTGTCACAGCGCCGCAGCACCGGAATGATCAGGCCATAACGCTCGAACAAAGGCTCGCTCTCGGCGATGTCGACCAGCTCTACCAGCAGGCCATGATCGACGAGAGGCATCAACACAGCCTCGGCCACTTCGCAGAGGTGGCAGCCGAGGGTGCCGAACAGTTGACATTCAGGCAGCATGTGGCAGGTCCCGGGTTGGCATACACAGAAGCCTATTCTAGGCGCGCCACGCCCACCCTGCACCTGACCTGGCTCAATCCTGGCTGGTAGCACCGATCCGGTGCAGCGACAGGTCCGCGCCCTGGAACTCCTGCTCATGGCTCAAGCGCAGGCCATGCAGCGCACGAATTGCTCCGTACACGGCAAAGCCACCGGCCAAGGCCACCAGCACGCCCATCAGGCTGCCCAGCAACTGGCTGACCAGGCTGACACCGCCCATGCCACCCAACGCCACCTGGCCGAACACGCCACAGGCGATGCCACCCCACACGCCACACAGACCATGCAACGGCCACACACCCAGGACGTCGTCGATTTTCCAGCGATTTTGCGCGGCGGTGAAGGTCCAGACAAACAGCGCCCCCGCCACCAGGCCGGTGGCGAGCGCACCCACCGGGTGCATCAGATCGGAACCTGCGCAAATCGCCACCAGCCCGGCCAGCGGGCCGTTATGCAGAAAGCCCGGGTCGTTGCGCCCGGCCAGCAACGCTGACAGGGTGCCACCCACCATGGCCATCAGCGAGTTGATCGCCACCAGGCCGCTGACGCCCTGCAAGGTCTGGGCACTCATGACGTTGAAGCCGAACCAGCCGATGATGAGGATCCACGAGCCCAGCGCCAGAAAGGGAATGCTCGATGGCGCAAAAGCCACCAAACGCCCATCGCGGTAACGCCCACGGCGCGCCCCCAGCAGCAGCACCGCCGCCAGCGCCAGCCAGCCCCCCATGGCGTGTACCACCACAGACCCGGCAAAGTCGTGGAACGGTGCGCCGAAGCGTGCCTGCAGCCAAGCCTGTAGGCCCAGATTACCGTTCCACACCACACCCTCGAAGAACGGATAGACGAACGCCACGATCAACGCCGTAGCGCACAACTGCGGCACGAACCGCGCCCGCTCGGCAATGCCTCCGGAGATGATCGCCGGAATCGCCGCCGCGAAGGTCAGCAGGAAGAAACACTTGACCAGCGCATAGCCATGGTCGACAGCCAGCGTTGCCGCCGGTTGGAAGAAGTTGACCCCATAGGCGATCCAGTAGCCTATAAAGAAGTAGACCAGCGCCGAGATGGCGAAGTCGCTGAGGATCTTCGACAAGGCGTTGACCTGGTTCTTGTGGCGCACCGTGCCCACTTCAAGGAACGCGAAGCCGGCATGCATGGCCAGCACCAGAATGGCGCCCATGAGAATGAACAGGGTGTTGGAACCGTGGACCAGAGAGTCCATAGCGCTGTGCATGTTTTCCATGAAATAGGCAGACCTGCTGAAAAAGGCACCAGGACAGTTCAAGAACCTGCATCCCTGCACCGAATCGGTGCCAGCCCCTACCCTGTTCAGGTGAGCGGGGTGAAGCCTGCGTGGTTTTTTCTTGGGTTTGTCGTGGATTGGGTTAAGGTTTATCGGTATCCGCTGCGCGGGCGCCCTGAATCGGCGCATAACCGGTCACAGGCGCTCCGCAACGTGGCAAAAACATAGCAAGGCCCATACCAGCAGCCGCACTTGAACCTTCCATGCGTGCTGTCACTCGAAGTACCAACACTCATCGACAGGGAGAGACCCATGGCCAGCAAATCGGCAAAGAATGCACAAGAGATATTGATGGCTGACTTCCAGGCCTTGGTGCGCGACACCGAGAAGCTGCTGGCCGACACCGCCAACCTGGCCGGCGACCAGGCCGACGAATTGCGCGAGCAGATTCACGAGCGCCTGGCCCAGGCCCGCGAAACCCTGCAACTGACCCAGGACTCGGTACGTGAACGCGGTCAGGCAGCGCTTGGCAGCGCCGAGCAGTACGTGCAGGAAAACCCGTGGCGGGCAATCGGCATCGCCGCCGGCGTCGGCCTGTTGATCGGTCTGCTGGCCAACCGGCGCTAAGGGGAACCCATGGAGAATGACGCCAACGGCGCCAGCGCTTCGGGCAAGCGCCTGGGCGCGGCCATGCTGGGGCTGCTGCACAGTCACATCGAGCTGTTCGGTATCGAGTTGCAGGAGCAGAAGGGCCGTACCTTGAGCCTGCTGCTGTTCGCCGGCCTGGCGCTGGTGTTCGCCCTGCTGCTGCTGACCGCGCTGTCCGGGCTGCTGCTGGTGCTGCTGTGGGACAGCTATCGACTGGCCGGTATCATTGGTCTGTGCGTGTTCTATGGCATTGCTGCACTGTACTGCGGCGTGCGCCTGAAGGCGGCGGTGTTCGACGAATCATCGCCCTTCGGCGCCACCCTCGACGAACTTGCCAAGGACAGGGAGCGCCTGTTGCCATGAGCCTGCCAGAACTGCCAAACACGCGTAACCCGCGCGAACTGCGCAAGGCGCTGCTGCGCCTGCGCATGGAAATGCACCGCCAGGAAATCCGTCATGAGTCCGGTCAGTTGCTTGAACCGCTGCGCCGCGTGCGCGGTATGGGCAGCTCGCTACATGAAGGCCTGGGTATCAAGCATGCGCCACTGTGGGGCATCGGTGCCGTGGTGGCGCTGGGATTTCTCACCGGCAAAGGCGTACGCAGCGGCAACCTGACACGCCTGATACGGTTGGGCAGCACCCTGTTGCCACTGGTACGCCTCTACCTGCAAGGCAGCCGCCGCCCCTGACCAGGGTTCGCCCCGGCAGAAGCAGCCTTGTGCTGCGAAGAGGCCCGTTCCATCGATACGAATGCATCGTGGGGCTGGCCTCTTCTTCGCAGCACAATGCGCTTCCTGCAGGGTATGCTGCTGCCTTCGAACGACAGGAGACCGCGCCTTGGACTGGCACACCTTGCTTACCCGCGAACGGCTGGGCAAAGCCCTGTACAGCGCCGATGAACTCGGGCGCAGCCCCTTCCACAAAGACCACGACCGCATCATTTTCTCCGGTGCCTTCCGCCGCCTCGGCCGCAAGACCCAGGTGCACCCGGTGTCGAGCAACGACCATATCCATACGCGCCTGACTCATTCGCTGGAAGTCAGCTGCGTCGGCCGCTCGCTGGGGATGCGCGTCGGCGAGACCCTGCGCGACAACCTGCCGGACTGGTGCGCCCCCAGTGACCTGGGGATGATCGTGCAGTCAGCCTGCCTGGCCCACGACATCGGCAACCCGCCATTCGGCCACTCCGGCGAAGACGCCATTCGCCACTGGTTCCAGCAGGCGGCCGGGCGTGGCTGGCTGGACGACATGAGCGATGACGAACGGGCCGACTTTCTCAACTTCGAAGGCAATGCCCAGGGCTTTCGCGTGCTCACCCAACTGGAATACCACCAGTTCGATGGGGGGACCCGGCTGACCTATGCCACCCTCGGCACCTACCTCAAGTACCCGTGGAGCGCCCGCCACGCCGACGCCCTGGGCTACAAGAAGCACAAGTTCGGCAGCTATCAGAGCGAACTGCCCCTGCTCGAACAGATCGCCCGCAAACTCGGCCTGCCGCAGCTGGAACACCAGCGCTGGGCGCGCCACCCGCTGGTGTATCTGATGGAGGCTGCCGATGACATCTGCTACGCGCTGATCGACCTGGAAGACGGCCTGGAAATGGAGCTGCTGCAATACGCAGAAGTCGAGGCGCTGTTGCTCGACCTGGTCGGCGAAGACCTGCCAGAAACCTACCGCCAGCTCGGCCCACGCGATTCTCGTCGGCGCAAACTGGCCATCCTGCGCGGCAAGGCTATCGAGCACCTGACCAACGCCGCCGCCCACGCATTCGTCGAGCAGCAGCAGGCGTTGCTGGCCGGGCAACTGCCGGGCGACCTGGTGGAACACATGCATGGCCCAGCCAAACGCTGTGTACTGCAAGCCAAGGACATGGCGCGCAACAAGATCTTCCAGGACAAACGCAAGACCCTGCACGAGATCGGCGCCTACACCACCCTGGAGATTCTGCTGAACACGTTCTGCGGTGCAGCCCTCGAGCAGCACGGTGGACGTACGCCATCGTTCAAGAGTCGCAGGGTGCTGGACCTGATCGGCAACAATGCGCCAGACCCGCATGCCTCGTTGCACAGCGCCTTCCTGCGCATGATCGACTTCATCGCCGGCATGACCGACAGCTATGCCAGCGAAATGGCCCGGGAGATGACCGGGCGCTCCAGCCCGACCTGAAACGCGTCGGTGCAGCGCAGGCTCGGCCAGGCGCTGCACCACGCTTGCAGGAAACTTCCTACACCAACGGGGGCCACACTAAACGGCACGAATAAAAACTAATGAAAAGTTACCAAAATCGCTTTGACAGCGAGTTAAGCACACCTATTCCGTAGCCCATTTTGTTTTATCTTGTAAGCCGTTTCCCATATAGGCCTAACAGCCATTCCTCGCACGCCTGAGGACTTCCAACTGCGATAAGGTGCCCACTGTCACCCTCAATCGACCGCAGGGAAGTTGAACATGCACTCCATATTTATCGTTGACGACCATCCGGTGATTCGCCTGGCCGTCCGTATGCTGCTGGAAAACCAGAATTACAAGATTGTCGGCGAGTCGGACAACGGCGTAGACGCCATGCAGATGATCCGCGAGAGCAACCCCGACCTGGTCATTCTCGACATCAGCATCCCCAAGCTAGACGGCCTGGAGGTGCTGGCCCGCTTTCAGAGCATGGCCCTGCCCTTGAAGGTTCTGGTATTGACCGCACAGTCCCCGGCATTGTTTGCCGTACGTTGCATGCACTCGGGCGCAGCAGGTTATGTCTGCAAACAGGAAGACTTGAGTGAACTGCTCAGTGCAATCAAGGCCGTACTGGCCGGGTATAACTACTTCCCCAGCCAGGCAATAAAAAACAACCAGACGACCGACAGCGACCTGCAACTTTTCCGCCAGGTAAATGACCGAGAACTGATGGTGCTTCAACTTTTCGCCCAAGGCCGCAGCAACAAGGAAATTGCCAAGGGCATGTTCCTCAGCAGCAAGACTGTCAGTACCTACAAGAAGCGCCTCATGCACAAACTGCAAGTCAATACGCTGGTCGATCTGATCGAGATGGCCAAGCGCAACGCGCTGGTCTGAACGTGGTCATGGCCCGAGTTATCAATCGCCTGCTGCTCGTCTTGCTGCTGCTCAGCGGCGCGACGCAGGCTGGCCATCGCGAAGCCGCGTCCTTTACGTTGCTGGCGCGCTCATCGGCCCGCCCCGTCCAGCCCGTGCTCACGCCCGAACAACGGCAATGGCTCGAAGGCCGGCAGGAACTGGTGCTGGGCACGTCGGCACCCGACTATCCACCGTTCGATATCACCGGTGGCGGCAACGACTACCAGGGCCTGACCGCCGAGTATGCAAACCTGATCGGCAAGGCCTTGCAGTTGCCAGTGAGGGTGCTGCGTTTCTCCAGCCGGCAGGCGGCGGTGGAGGCGCTCAGGCACGGTGATATCGACCTGCTGGGCAGCGCCAATGGCTACGAAGCGGCCAGTGACGGCCTGGCACTGTCGCGCCCCTATGCCGTCGACCAACCTGTACTGGTAACGCGTGAAGACGAAAACCGGGCACTGGACACGGACCTTGCCGGCATGCGCCTGGGCATGCTCTACCACTATTTGCCCAGACAAGAAGTACTCACCGCCTACCCCAAGGCCGAGCTGCTGGCCTTCGGTTCTTCCAGCCAGGCACTGAATGCTGTCGCGTTCGGGCAGGCCGACGTGTTCATCGGCGATACCATCTCCACGCACTACCAGCTCAACCGTGGTCATCTGCCCCGCCTGCGCATGGCCAACTTCGGCAAACACGAGGCCATCGGCTTCGGTTTTGCCTTGCGTCAGCAAGATACCGTGCTGCTGGACCTGGTAAACACCATCCTGGACAGGCAAAGCCCGGCCATTCGCTCCAGTATCTTCAAGCGCTGGAGCGCCGGCAGCGACCTGTTACTGAGCGATCGCCAACTGCAATTGAGCGCGGCCGAGCAGCAGTGGCTGGAGAAGCACCCCGTGATGCGCGTGGCAGCCGATGACGCGGCTGCCCCACTGTCCTACTTCGATGATTCGGGGCATTTCCGAGGCATCACCGCCGACCTGCTGGACCTCATTCGCCTGCGCACCGGGTTGCGTTTCGAAGTGCAGCGCGCCAGTGGCATTGCCGACATGGTCGCCCGCCTCAAGGATGGCCGGGCCGATGTCATCGCCGCACTGGCCAGCGCCGGCAAAGCAGGGGACGACCTGCAAATCAGCCGCCCCTATCTCGAAAGCGCCTATGTGCTGGTCAACCACAAGGACAACAATGCATTGAGTTCACTGGAGCAGTTGCAGGGGCATCGTATCGCCATTACCCGCTACAGCACCATGAACGCCATGCTGTCCCGGGACTACCCAAAGATAAGCTGGGTCGAGACCGAAAGCGCGTTCTACTCCATGGCGTTGCTCAACAGCGGGGCTGTCGATGCGGTGATCACCACCCTGATCGACGCCAATCACGCCTTGGCCAGCAACCCCGAACTGGTCATCCGCACCTCGGTCGGCAGCGAACCCGCCAATTTCGCCATGGCCACCATTGCCCCGTCACCGGCGCTGTTGTCGATCCTCGACAAGGCCTTGCTGAGCATCTCACCGGAGGAGCTGGGGGTAATCAACAACCGCTGGCGTGGCTTTGGCAGGCATGAGGATGACAACACAAAAGGCTACAGCCGCCTTGCCCTGCAGGTGGTGCTGGCCACGGCCGTGCTTTTGTTGCTTGCCCTGCTCTGGAATGCCCGCCTGCGCCTGCAGATTCGCCAGCGCCAGCGCGCCGAACGCGCGCTGAACGACCAGTTGGCATTCATGCGCGCCCTGCTCAACGGTACGCCCCACCCCATGTATGTGCGCGACCGCGAGGGTTGCCTGAAAAGTTGCAACTACAGCTACCTTGAAGCCGTGCAGGCCCGCTCCGATCAGGTGATCGGCAAAAAACTCAAGGACAGCCTGTTTGCCGATTCCGAGCAGGCTCGGCAGATCCAGGCGGATTACCAGAAAGTCATGGCGGCGGGTTCACCACTGATCAAGGACCGTCCATTACGGATCAAGGGCCGGGACCTGACCATCTACCACTGGATCCTGCCGTACCGCGACTCCCTGGGTGAGGTGCAGGGCATCATCGGCGGCTGGATCGACATCAGCGAACGCCGCCAACTGGTCCTGGAGCTGCGCCAGGCCAAGCAGCAGGCCGACGATGCCAACCGGGCCAAGAGCACGTTCCTGGCGACCATCAGCCACGAAATCCGCACCCCGATGAATGCCGTCATCGGCATGCTGGAACTGGCGGTCAAGCGCGCCGACCAGGGCCGGGTGGACCGCAGCGCGCTGGAACTGGCACACCATTCGGCCAAAGACCTGCTAGGCCTGATCGGTGACATTCTCGACATCGTGCGCATCGAGTCCGGGCACTTGTCCCTGGCCCCGGAGGTGGTCGACCTGGCGGCGCTGGTCGAATCGGTGGCGCGCATTTTCGATGGCCAGGCGCGGCAGAAAGGCCTGGCCCTGGAGGTGCAGATCGCCCCGGCCGCACGCTGCCATGTCCTGCTTGACCCGCTGCGCTTCAAGCAGGTGCTGTCCAACCTGGTGAGCAATGCCATCAAGTTCACCGAGCACGGTCAGGTGCGCATCTGCGTCAGGCTGCTGGATGACGGAACCAGCACACCAGCCGTACTGGAGCTGGAGGTGCGCGACAGTGGCATCGGCATCCACCCCGACGACCTGCAGCGCCTGTTCAACCCGTTCATCCAGGCCAACCCGCACAGCCAGGGCGCCCGCGCAGGTACCGGGCTGGGCCTGGCCATCTGCCGCAACCTGTGCGAAATGATGGGCGGCAGCCTGTCCATGAAGAGCCTGGAGGATGTCGGTACCCAGGTGCGCCTGAAGATGCCGCTGCAACGGGTGGATGGCGCAGAGCAGCCCAAACCGCTGCCCGAGCAGCTCGACGTGCCCGACCCACGGCTGAACGTGCTGGTCATCGATGATCACCCGGCCAACCTGCAACTGATGGCGCAACAACTTGGCTACCTGGGCCTGGAGCACGCCAGCGCCCGCGATGGGCAGGAAGGCCTGGCGACCTGGCGGGAAGGCGACTTCGATGTGCTGGTACTCGACTGCAACATGCCGCACATGAACGGTTACCAGCTGGCGACTGCCGTGCGTGCCGAAGAACGCCATGGCAAGCGACCACCCTGCACCATCCTCGGCTATACCGCCAACGCACAGCCGGAAGTACGCCGCAAGTGCCTGACCGCCGGCATGGACGACTGTCTGCTCAAGCCCATCAGCCTGAGCACCCTCAGCCAGCGCCTGGCTGGCATTCGCCCGCGCCGCCAGCAACGCCCCCGACGCAAGCTGTACCAGCTGGACGGCCTGGCCGCCGTGGTCGGGCCTGACCCGGTTGACCGTCAGCGCTTCCTGGTAACCTTGCATCAGAGCCTTCAGGCCGACCTGGCCAGCCTGATGGCGCTTCACCCGCAACACGACAGCGGCGCCATTGCCGAGCAGGCCCACAAGGTGCTCAGCGCCGCGCGCATGCTGGAAGCCCCTGACCTGATGGCGGCGTGTGAAGCCCTCGAGGCCAGCGACTTGCCCATTGCCCAGGTGCGCCTGCGGCGCCAGGCACTGGCACGGCATATGTGCCGAGTGGAACGTGCCCTGGCCAAGGAATTGGCCACAAGCACGGATACTCAGGCAGGCAACCACACGTGTTAACTGGTAGACTGCGCGGCGTTATTACCTAAGAGGATTGTTTCATGGCCACAAACCGCTCCCGTCGTCTGCGCAAGAAGCTGTGTGTCGACGAGTTTCAGGAATTGGGCTTCGAGCTGAACCTGGAATTCAAGGAAGATCTGGATGACCAGGCAATCGATGCTTTCCTCGACGCGTTCCTGGAAGAAGCCATGGACGCCAACGGCCTGGATTATGTAGGCGGTGACGATTTCGGCCTGGTGTGCTCGGTCAAACGCGGCTCGGTCAGCGAAGAACAGCGCGCTGCCGTTGAAGCCTGGCTCAAAGGCCGCAGCGAACTGACCAAGATCGAAGTCAGCCCGCTGCTGGATGCCTGGTACCCGGAAAAGCCTATCAACAAGGCTGAGTGATACTTGTCAGCTTCGGGCTGAAAGGTTGATTGCTGAAAAGGCCACCCCATTCGGGTGGCCTTTTTATTGGCGATGCTTTTCCGTCGAACGTGACGCATCGCGGCTGCGCTTGGGGCATAATGCGTACTGTTTACGTCGTGGGGCCATCATCTCTTACAGCCCCAAAGCCCTTTTCCCTCGCCGCAGGGTATTCACTCGCTATGATCAAAACGCTTCGTCCCCTCATACTTGCCGGCCTGCTGTTGCCACTTGCCTTGCCCAGCCACGCCGCCGTCAATACCACCCTGCCTGCCAAAGTGCAGCAGGCGCTCAAGGCCAACAAGCTGCAGGACACCGCACTGTCGCTGGTGATGCTGCCGCTGGACGGCCCCGGCACCCCGACCGTGTTCAATGCCGATGTGTCGGTGAACCCGGCGTCGACCATGAAACTGGTCACCACCTACGCCGCCCTCGAACTGCTTGGCCCGACCTTCCAGTGGAAAACCGAGTTCTACACCGACGGCACCCTGAGCAACGGAGTGCTTAACGGTAACCTCTACCTTAAAGGTGGCGGTGACCCCAAACTGAACATGGAAAAGCTGTGGCTGCTGATGCGTGACCTGCGCGCCAATGGCGTGCGCACCGTCACCGGTGACCTGGTGCTGGACCGCAGCCACTTCGTGCAACCCAACCTGCCGCAGTTCAACGACGACGGCGGTGATGAAAACAAGCCGTTCCTGGTCAAGCCCGACTCGCTGCTGGTCAACCTCAAGGCCCTGCGCTTCGTGGCGCGCAATGATGGTGGCAAGGTCACCGTTGCAGTCGAGCCGCCGATTGCCCGCATCCGCATTGACAACCAGGTCAAGCCGGTAGCCTCGAAGAAATGCACCGGTGATGTGCGCTACAACCCGGTGCCCCAGGCCGACGGCATCAGTGTCACGGTCAGCGGCCAACTGGGTGACGGCTGCAACTCGCAAACCTACCTGTCGCTGCTCGACCATTCCACCTACGCCGCCGGTGCCGTGCGCGCAATCTGGAACGAACTGGGTGGCAACATCCAGGGTGGCGACCGCATCGAGAATGTGCCCAAGAGTGCTCGCCTGCTGGCCCGCGCCTTCTCGCCAGACCTGGTGGAAGTGATCCGCGACATCAACAAGTACAGCAACAACACCATGGCCCAGCAGCTGTTCCTGAGCCTTGGCGCGCAGTTCCGCACCGATGCCGATGGCGACGACGCCCGTGCTGCCCAGCGCGTGGTACGCCAATGGCTGGCGAAAAAGGGCATCACCGCGCCGCATCTGGTGATGGAAAACGGCTCTGGCCTGTCGCGTGCCGAACGGGTCAGTACCCGGGAAATGGCCGAGATGCTGAAAGCCGCCTGGAAGAGCCCTTACGCTGCCGAGTTCATGAGCTCGATGCCGCTGGTGGGCATGGACGGCACGATGCGCAAGCGTCTCAAGCGCACCGCGATGGCCGGCGAAGGGCACATCAAGACCGGCACACTGAACACTGTGCGGGCGATTGCCGGCTTCAGCCGCGACAGCAACGGCCATACCTGGGCGGTAGCGGCGATTCTCAACGACCCGAAACCGTGGGGTGCCTCGCAGGTGCTGGATCAGGTGTTGCTTGACCTGTATCGCCAGCCGAAGCTGGCTGGCAGTACAGCAGCTAATTGATTGGTTAGCCTGTATTGGCCTTTTCGCGGGTGAACCCGCTCCTACAGGGGTGAGCACGGCTTACCAAACCTGTGCAACCTGTAGGAGCGGTTTTCGCCGTGAAAGGCTCGGTTCCGGCAACCGACAGCGCTTAGGCCGACTCCCCCTCCACCCGGTCCCGCCCGGCCTGTTTGGCCGCATACACGCCGGCATCGGCGCGCAACAGCAAGGCATCGGCGCCTTCGCCCGACCGCCAGCCCGCCACACCGAAGCTTGCAGTCACCTGGCCCACGCCTTCCACCGGCACATTGCGCACCCCTTGCCATAACTCCAGCGCCAGCAGCCGGGCCTGATCGGCATCGCTGCCCGGGCAAAGCACCATGAACTCTTCCCCGCCCAAGCGGCAGAACACATCGGTACGCCGCAAACGCTGAGCGATGCGCTGGCACAGGCTACGTAGCACCCGGTCGCCGACGGCATGGCCGAAGCGGTCGTTGATGCGCTTGAAGTGATCGATGTCGAGCATGATCACCGCCAGCGGCAAGCCATCGCGCTGGGCCCTTTCCAGTTCGATCTTGAGCCGCTCCTGGAAATAGCGACGGTTATGGATACCGGTCAGCGAGTCGGTGACCGACAGCGCCCGCAACTCTTCCTCCACGCCCTTCAGGTCGGAGATGTCAGTCAGGTAGCCATGCCACAGGGTGCAGCCCTGCTCGCCCACTTCCGGGGTCGCCTCGCCACGCACCCAGCGCAGTCCGGCCCGTGGCAGGCAGACTCGATACTCCTCGCGCCAGGGTGACAGGTGTTCGGCCGAATAGCGCACCGAGCGGCGCACGCGTTCCAGGTCATCGGGGTGGATACGTTCGAACACCCCCGAGGCATCCTCACGCAACTGCATCAGGTCGATCTCATAAATGTCATACAGGCCCATGCTGGCGTATGGAAAACACGAATGGCCGTTGGCATCCAGGCGATATTGGTAGATGCCGCCCGGCACCTCGGCACTGAGCTTTTCCAGCAACCGGTCACGCGCTGCCAACGCCTCATGCACCCGGCGCCGCTCGGTCACGTCAATGCAGATGGCCAGGTAGCCAACCCACAACCCCTGTTCGTCGAGCATGGCAGTCACCAGCATGTTGGCGACCAGCTGGCTGCCATCGGCCCGTAGCAAGGTCCACTCGCCAGGCTCGGCCCCGTGCTCCTGCACCGTTTCAGCGAACATCGCCTGGCCGCCAGCAATGGCGCGGCCAAAACGCAAGCTCAAGGCCTGGGCACGCAGGTTCAGCTCCTCCGGCAGTACCAGGTCTTCAAGGCGCAAGCGGCCGATCGCTTCTCTGGCCGCGTAACCGAGCATGCGTTCGGCACCGGCGTTGAACGTGCTGACCACCCCCTTGAGGTTGGTGGCGATGATCGCCACCTGGGTCGCGGCATCCAGCACACTGCGCAGTTGGTTGTGGGTGCCACGCAACGACTGCTCGCTGACCTGCAACTCGGCAGTACGCTGAGCGACCAGGGCCAGGGCGCGCTGACGCTGGCTGAACAGGCTGTAGAGCAGCACGCTGAGCAACAGGCTCAACAGTCCGCCCAACAAACCGACCGCCATCACCGCCGAGGAGCGGTTCGCCTGCGCGAAGGCCTGGCTTGGCTGAATGCTCAGCTGGAAATGGTGATCGGCCAGGCGCAACAACTGATTGCTGGCCAGGGCCAAGGGCGCGACCGGATTTTGCGAGTCGAACAACACGACGGGGCCTTGTAACCCGGACGGGTCCGTGATGCGCACGACCAGGTTGTCATCAACCGCTACCGGTCGACCGTCGCTGACCAGCTCGCGCATGCTCAGCAACGCCATCACATAGCCCACTGCCGCACCGCGGGGATCGGCATCGGAAAATACCGGCGCCACCATCAGCAGGCCGCGCTCTGCCGAGTGGGTATCGAACAGGGCCAATGGCTCGGACACCGCCATGCTGCCCGGCGCCAGCGCCCGCGCCAGGGCCGCCTGGGGCTCGCTTTGACCAGCGAGGTCCAGGCCGTAAGGCAACCCGGGCCGCTCGCTCGATTGGGTATAGAGCACCGGGAAGTAATGGTCGCGCTGCGAAGCCGGGCGCCATTGGCCTTGCGCGTCCTGGTCACGGATCACATAACCTGGGCCGGTATGGGCACTGGCCAGGCGCTCGAATTCGGCGCGTTGCGCAGCCTCGACGCGCGGCGCCCAGGCATAGGCCAAGGTGCGTTGCAGCAGTGGTCGGGCATAGCCGTCGAATTCGCGCGGGGTGATCTCGCTGGAAAAACTGAAGAACCGCCGCAGCCCGTCCAGGCGCTGCTGCTGTTCGTCAAAGCGCTCGGCAATACGGCTGGCGCGCTCGCTGGCCAGTAGCTCGAAGCGCTGGCGCAGCTGCTGTTTGTAGAAGGTGTGCGCGGCAAATGCCAAGGCAGCGGTCAACAAGCCGCCCGCCACCAGTGCAATCAGCGCCATCGCCCAGGCGGACGCTCTCTCTGTGCACAAGCCAAGCAACCGCGCACGCACGCCACACTTTGACATACACCCATCTCGTCACGTCAGCGTCCTGCGGATTATCTTGCCCTGCCCTCAGTTATAGCTATTGGCCATTAGCCGCGCAATGTACCTCGTCGTCTCAACGAAGCTGCAAACGCCAGGCGCGGTGGATACGGTTGTTACGGGCGAAGTCCGGGTCCAGGGTCTGGGCGCTGATTTCTTCCACCACGTAACGCGCCATCAGGTGCTCGTCCAGCTGGAACTTGCGGAAGTTGTTGGAGAAATACAGCACGCCCCCCGGCGCCAGACGGGCCATGGCCAGGTCCAACAGCTGCACATGGTCACGCTGCACGTCGAATACGCCTTCCATACGCTTGGAGTTGGAGAAGGTTGGCGGGTCGATGAAGATCAGGTCGTAGCTGTCACGGTTGCCTTCCAGCCAGGCCATTACATCGCTCTGCTCCAGGCGGTTGCGCTCGGAATAGCCATTGAGCGCCAGGTTACGCCGTGCCCAGTCCAGGTAGGTTTTCGACAGGTCGACGCTGGTAGTGCTGCGCGCACCACCCTTGGCCGCATGCACAGTGGCCGTGGCGGTGTAGCAGAAGAGGTTGAGGAAGCGCTTGCCGGCAGCCTCGCGCTGGATGCGCATACGCATCGGGCGGTGGTCGAGGAACAGCCCGGTATCCAGGTAGTCGGTGAGGTTGACCAGCAGCTTGACGCCACCTTCGTTCACCTCCTGGAAGCGGCCCTCGGTAGCCTGGCGTTCATACTGGCGCGTGCCGCTCTGCCGCTCGCGACGCTTGAGCACTACACGCTGCGGCGAAATGCCCAGCGCCTGCGGGATGGCAGCCAGTGCGTCGAGCAGACGGGCCTGAGCCTTGTCCGGGTCGACTGAACGTGGCGCGGCGTATTCCTGCACGTGTACCCAGTCCTGATACAGGTCGACCGCGAGGGCATATTCGGGCATGTCGGCATCGTACAGCCGGTAGCAGTCGATCTGCTCGCGACGGGCCCACTTGCCCAGTTGCTTGAGGTTCTTCTGCAGGCGGTTGGCAAACATCTGCGCCCCTTCCGAGAGCCGCGCGGGCTCGCTGGCCTGCGGCACCTGCTGTCGGGCTTCGGTGCCTTCAGGCTGCGCTTCGCGGCGTTCACCGGTGACGAACTGGTCCGGCTGCACCTTGAACAGCAGCAGCTTGCACGGCAATGCGCCGTTCCAGAACGCGTACTGCTTGTGGCTACGAATGCCCATGCGCTTGCCCAGTTGCGGCGCACCGGTGAATACCGCTGCTTCCCAGCCCATGCAGGCCTGGCGCAGGCGCTCACCCAGATTCTGATAGAGGTACAGCAGGCTGGCTTCGTCACCCAGACGCTCACCGTAGGGCGGGTTGCTGATGACCAGGCCTTTCTGGTTCTGGTCCGGGCGTGGCTCGAAGGTGCTCACTTCGCCCTGGTAGATCTTCACCCAGTCGCCCAGGCCGGCACGCTCGACGTTGTTGCGGCCCGGCTGGATCAGCCGCGGGTCAGCCTCATAGCCACGGATCCACAGCGGTGGCTTGGCCAGGCCGGCCTGCGCGCGCGCCTGCGCTTCGTCATGCACCTTGCGCCACAGCGCCGGCACATGGCCGAGCCAGGCACTGAAGCCCCAGCGTTCGCGCTTGAGGTTGGGGGCGATATCGGCGGCGATCATCGCGGCCTCGACCAGGAAGGTACCCACACCGCACATCGGGTCGGCCAGCGCACCACCTTCGGCAGCGATACGCGGCCAGCCAGCACGGATCAGCACCGCTGCCGCCAGGTTTTCCTTCAGCGGCGCGGCGCCTTGCTGCAGGCGGTAGCCACGCTGGTGCAGGCTGTGCCCGGACAGGTCGAGGGACAAAATGGCCTCCCCGCGGTCCAGGCGCAGATGCACACGCACGTCAGGGTCGATCTTTTCCACGGACGGGCGCAGGCCTTCGCGGTTACGCAGCTTGTCGACGATCGCATCCTTGACCTTCAGCGCACCGAAGTGGGTATTGTCGATGCCAGAGCCATGGCCGCTGAACTCCACAGCCAGGGTGCCGTCGGCTGCCAGGTGGTCGGCCCAGTCGACCGCGTGCACGCCGTCGTAAAGGTCGTCGGCGTTCTTCATCGAGAAGCGCTTGAGCACCAGCAATACGCGGTTGGCCAGACGTGACCAGACACACAGGCGGTAAGCAGTTTCCATGTCGGCGGCGCCGCGAATGGCCGAGGTGTGCTCGCGCACCTCGTCAAGGCCGAGGCCCTTGGCCTCTTCGGCGAGCAGGCTTTCAAGGCCTTTGGGACAGGTAAGGTAAAGTTCGAAACGGTCCGACATGAGTATTCCAGCGCCTTGGGCTATTTGACTGACGGGGCGACGCATCGCCCCGCGATGTTTGCCCGTACACCTTTCCAGCAGGCGTGCGGGTGGCCTTCTGCGACACACAACGTGCTGCAGAAAAGCCGGGCCGCCTGACCGATCCGTGCCTGGCCCAGTGGCAAGGACAGCTTAGATCATCAGGCAGTACGCGTAATTCTGGCGATCTCCGGGCCAATGTGACCCTTCGTCGCATTTCAAATTATTTCTGTCATCCGCAAACAACGCTGGCGAAATGACGTCAAAGATCGGCAAACCCCGATCATTGCAGGGCTAAACACCAAACAAGGTTGAGTCGCATTTATTTACTTATCCCCTCACCCTTGGAAAGGTTACGTGCTTATGACAAATCGGTCATTCACACCGTGACTCGCATTCGATAGAACTGGTCTTAGGCCGCTTCGCAACGAGGCGGCACTTTCAGCTCGCCACGCCGGCAGCGAGCGCAAACCGGCAGAACGACTCTGCCCGGCCTCGGAGAGGCCGACGGGACATTACAGTCAACAAGTGAGGGCAACACCCTATGAGAAGACTTAAGCGTGATCCGTTGGAAAGAGCATATTCACGTGGCTACCAATACGGGGTCACCGGCAAATCCCGCGAACTTTGCCCCTTCAATCTTCCTTCTGTTCGCCAAGCCTGGATCAACGGCTGGCGTGAAGGTCGCGGTGATAACTGGGACGGAATGACTGGCACCGCTGGCATCCATAGACTCAACGAAAATCACGCCGTTGGCTGAACGAGGACACTGAATTCGATTTACCATGCACGCCCCATCCGGGCGGCGGGCGAAGGCCCAGGGGCCCCTTGAAGGGGCCCTTTTTTATGCCTTGGCAAACCTCATCAGCTGCACCCACCCGCCCCCTGCAGGGGCGGGCTGGTCACCGCGGCATTGCCGCGATAGCATCCACCGCTTCGCGAATCAGCGCCGGCCCTTTGTAGATGAAGCCCGAGTAGATCTGCACCAGGCTCGCCCCGGCCGCGATCTTCTCGGCAGCATGGCGGCCTTCGGTAATGCCCCCGGCGGCAATGATCGGCAACTTGCCGCCCAGCTCACCTGCCAGCACCTTGACGATATGGGTGCTCTTCTCCAGCACCGGTGCGCCCGACAGGCCGCCCGCCTCGCCACCGTACGGCAATGCTTCGACACCTTCACGGCCCAGCGTGGTGTTGGTGGCGATCACCGCATCCATGCCCGACTCCATCAGCGCGGCGGCCACCAGCGCCGTTTCTTCGTCGCTCATGTCCGGCGCGATCTTGATTGCCAGGGGCACGCGCTTGCCATGTGCACCGGCCAGTCGTTCGCGGCGCTCGGCCAGGGCGTCGAGCAACTGCTTGAGCGAGTCGCCGAACTGCAGGCTGCGCAGGCCCGGGGTATTGGGCGAGCTGACGTTGACCGTGATGTAGCTGGCGGCGGTGTAGACCTTGTCCAGGCAAATCAGGTAGTCATCGACGGCACGTTCGACCGGGGTATCGAAGTTCTTGCCGATGTTGATTCCCAGCACCCCCTTGTAGCGCGAGGCGCGTACGCGCCCCAGCAGGTGATCAACGCCCAGGTTGTTGAAGCCCATGCGGTTGATGATGGCCGTGGCTTCCGGCAGGCGGAACAACCGTGGCTTGGGGTTGCCAGGCTGCGGACGCGGGGTGACAGTGCCGATTTCGACAAAACCGAAGCCCAGCTGGGCGAAGCCGTCGATGGCCGCGCCGTTCTTGTCCAGGCCAGCTGCCAGCCCCACCGGGTTGGCGAAGTTCAAGCCCATGACCGAAACCGGCAATGACGCCGGTTGCTTGCACAGCATGCCGTTGAGGCCCAAACGGCCACCGGCGCCGATCAGGTCCAGGGACAGGTCGTGGGAAGTTTCCGGGGAAAGCTTGAACAGCAGCTGGCGGGCCAGGGTATACATGGGCGGGCAAGGCTCAGGGTGAGTGAGGGGGCGATTATAGCCAGCGCGGGGCTGACAGGACAGCAAATCGTGGAGCGCTTGGCACATCGGTTGCACCCGTTCAGCCCACAGCCTTATCAGTAAGGGCGAGGACTCTTGTGAACACTGTACCCCGAGCAACGCCCCTGGCCTGGGTCAACGGCAGCGACGCGCCGGAAAAAACCAGCCTGAACATCGGCTACATGGCCCTGACCGACTGCGCCTCGGTCGTGGTCGCCGCCACCCAGGGCTTCGCCCAGCAGCACGGCCTTACCCTCAACCTCCAGCGCCAGGGCTCGTGGGCCGGGCTGCGCGACAAGCTGGTCAGCGGCGAACTGGACGCCGCCCATTGCCTGTATGGCCTGGTCTACGCAGTGCACCTGGGCATCGGCGGCGTACCTGCCAGCGACATGGCCGTGCTCATGGGGCTGAACCAGAACGCCCAGGCTATCAACCTGTCCCCTGCCCTGCAGCGCAAGGGCGTGACCAACCCTGAGGCACTGGCGCGTCTGGTGCACCAGCATGGCGCACGCCTGACGTTCGCCCAGACCTTCCCCACCGGCACCCACGCCATGTGGCTGTATTACTGGCTGGCCAGCCAGGGCATTCACCCGCTGCGCGACGTCGACAGCGTAGTGGTGCCACCGGCGCAGATGGCTGCACACCTCCAGGCCGGGCGCATTGACGGCTTCTGCGTCGGCGAGCCCTGGGCCGCCGACGCCGTGAACAAAGGCCAAGGCTTCACCCTGGCCACCAGCCAGTCGATCTGGCCGGATCACCCGGAAAAGGTCCTGGCCTGCGCCCGCATCTTTGCCGAGCAATACCCCAACAGCGCCCGTGCGCTGGTCAAGGCGATCCTCACCGCCAGCCGGTTCATCGAGCAAAGCCCGGAAAACCGCCGCAGCACCGCGCAACTGCTCAGCGCAAGCGCCTACCTGGACACCCCGCTGGACAGCATAGCCCCCCGCCTGCTCGGCCATTATGAGGATGGCCTGGGCAACCAGTGGCAAGACCCACACGCCCTGCGCCTGTTCGACCAAGGCCGGGCCAACCTGCCCTATCTGTCCGACGGCATGTGGTTCATGACCCAGTTCCGCCGCTGGGGCCTGCTGCGCGAAGACCCCGACTACCTCGGCGTGGCCCGGCAGGTCCAGCAACTGCAGTTGTACAGCGAGGCCGCACAGAGCCTGGGCATCGCTTGCCCAGGCCAACCGATGCGTAGCAGCCTGCTGATCGATGGCTCCCGCTGGGACGGCAGCGACCCCTTCGGCTATGCCCGCAGTTTCAGCTTGCATGCCTTGGGCGAGTTGCCCGATGCCCGTGTCGGCGCGTGAGGGGGACGAACATGTTGCGCATCCTGCTGATCGACGACACCCAGAGCAAGCTCGGTCGCCTGAGGGCTGCGTTGAGTGAGGCCGGCTTCGAGATCATCGAAGCCCCAGACCTGACCATCGACCTGCCCGCCTGCGTCGAAACGGTGCGCCCGGACGTGGTGCTGATCGATACCGACTCGCCAGACCGCGATGTGATGGAACAGGTAGTGCTGGTCAGCCGTGACCAGCCGCGGCCCATCGTGTTGTTCACCGACGAGCACGACCCCGGGATGATGCGCCAGGCGATCCAGGCAGGGGTCAGTGCCTATATCGTCGAAGGTATCCATGCTGCGCGGCTGCAGCCGATCCTGGACGTGGCCATGGCCCGCTTCGAAAGCGACCAGGCACTAAAGGCGCAGCTGCTGGCGCGCGACCAGCAATTGGCCGAACGCAAGCGCATCGAGCAGGCCAAAGGCTTGCTGATGAAAATGAAGGACTGCAACGAAGAGCAGGCCTACACCCTGATGCGTCGCCAGGCCATGAGCCGGCAGCAGAAGCTGATCCAGGTGGCCGAACAGATCATTGCCATGCATGAGATGCTCGGCTGATGTGCTGAAAAATCCGAGCAAGCCGCCCCGGAAGTTGGCCCATCTCTTGCTGAACAAATCTCACCGGTAGCCAACGGCGGTTACCCCACTTGAATCCCGACAAAGACGTCGCTCTCCCCTCCACACCCATGGAGCGGGTAGCGGCGTCTTTTTCGTTCCGTTGTACTACCGAGTGAGGTGTTCGATGAGTGCCAGCTTCTGGAAATCCGGGCATGTGCCCACGCTGTTCGCCGCGTTTCTGTACTTCGACCTCAGCTTCATGGTCTGGTACCTGCTGGGCCCGTTGGCGGTGCAGATTGCTGCCGACCTGCAACTGAGCGCACAGCAACGGGGCCTGATGGTGGCCACGCCGATCCTGGCCGGGGCAATCCTGCGCTTTGCCATGGGCGTTCTGGTCGACCGCCTGTCGCCCAAGACGGCTGGCCTGATCGGCCAGGTGGTGGTCATCGTCGCCCTGGCCGCAGCCTGGTACCTTGGCGTGCACAGCTATGAACAGGCCCTGCTGCTAGGCGTGTTCCTGGGCTTTGCCGGTGCGTCATTCGCCGTCTCGCTGCCGCTGGCCTCACAGTGGTACCCGCCACAGCACCAGGGCAAGGCCATGGGCATCGCTGGCGCCGGCAACTCCGGCACGGTGTTCGCGGCCTT
This sequence comes from Pseudomonas sp. CGJS7, assembly GCF_036961695.1. Classification (NCBI taxonomy): domain Bacteria; kingdom Pseudomonadati; phylum Pseudomonadota; class Gammaproteobacteria; order Pseudomonadales; family Pseudomonadaceae; genus Pseudomonas; species Pseudomonas sp. CGJS7. The sequence goes on from NZ_JBAMDI010000008.1 coordinate 115,071, forward strand.
GCTGGCACCGGCACTGGCAGCCGGCTTTGGCTGGAACAATGTGTTCGGCTTTGCGCTGATCCCGCTGTCACTGGCGCTGGTGGTGTTCGCCCTGTTGGCGCGCAATGCCCCGCAACGGCCCAAGCCGAAAGCCATGGCCGACTACCTCAAGGCACTGGGCGACCGTGACAGCTGGTGGTTCATGTTTTTCTACAGCGTGACCTTCGGCGGCTTCATCGGCCTGGCCAGCGCCCTGCCCGGCTACTTCAGCGACCAATACGGCCTGAGCCCGGTCACCGCCGGCTACTACACCGCCGCTTGCGTGTTCGCCGGCAGCCTGATGCGCCCGCTCGGCGGCGCCCTGGCTGACCGTTTTGGCGGCATCCGCACCCTGCTGGGCATGTACGGCGTGGCCGCCATCTGCATTGCCGCAGTCGGCTTCAACCTGCCCTCTGCCGCGGCCGCACTGGCGCTGTTCGTCAGCGCCATGCTCGGCCTGGGTGCCGGCAATGGCGCAGTGTTCCAACTGGTGCCACAACGCTTCCGCCAAGAGATCGGGGTAATGACCGGCCTGATCGGCATGGCCGGGGGCATCGGCGGCTTCCTGCTGGCGGCCGGGCTTGGCACCATCAAGCAGCACACTGGCGATTACCAACTGGGGCTGTGGCTGTTCGCCAGCCTGGGCCTGCTGGCCTGGTTCGGCCTGCACGGGGTGAAACAGCGCTGGCGCACCACCTGGGGCTCGGCTGCAGTCACTGCAGCACGGGTCTGAGGCACGCCGATGAGCCTGCAACTGAGCTTTGCCCAGGCCAGCGCCACCGGGCCGCGCGCGGAAAACCAGGACGCCCTGCGCCTGGTCACGCCGGCACCAGAACTGGCCGCCAGCAAAGGCTACCTGTTCGCCCTGGCCGACGGCGTCAGCCAATGTGCCGACGGCGGCCTGGCGGCGCGCGCCAGCCTGCAGGCACTGGCCCTGGATTACTACGCCACGCCGGCCACCTGGAGCGTGGCCCAGGCCCTCGACCGCCTGCTGCTGGCGCAAAACCGCTGGTTGCGCGCCCAGGGCAGTGGCCAGCCGTTGCTGACCACGCTTAGCGCGCTGGTGTTGCGCGGCCGGCGCTTTACCTTGGCCCATGTAGGCGACTGCCGGGTGTACCGCTGGCACGAGGGGAACCTGCAATGCCTGAGCGAAGACCATGTCTGGGACCAACCGGGCATGCAGCATGTACTGAAACGGGCGCTGGGCCTGGACCAGCACCTGCTGGTGGATTACCTGGAAGGCGAGCTGCAACCGGGCGAATGTTTTCTGCTGCTCAGCGACGGGGTCTGGGCCAGCCTGGGCGAACAGCACATCCAGGCCGTGCTGCGCGAGCAAACTGACCTGCAACTGGCCGCCGACACCCTGGTGGCCAGTGCCCACCTCAACGGCAGCAAGGACAACGCCAGCGCCTTGCTCGTGCAAGTCGAACAACTGGGCACGGCCACCCTGGGCGATACCCTGGCGCAACTGCAACAATGGCCAGTGCCCGGCCCGCTGCGCGAAGGCCAGGTGATCGACGGCTGGCAGGTCGAAACACTGCATGCGCACAGCCGCCAGTCCTTGCTGTACAAAGTGCGCGATAGCCAGAACCAGCCTTGGCTGCTCAAGACCCTGCCCACTGCACGCGAACAGGAACCGGGGGCGGCGCAAGGGCTGCTGCTGGAAGAGTGGTTTCTGCGCCGCATCGCCGGCCGGCACTTCCCCGAGCTACACGCCGCCAGTCAGCGCCAGCACCTGTACTACGTGATGCGCGAATATCCCGGCCAGAACCTGGCGGCGTTGCTGGCCGAACAGGGCCCGCTGCCCCTGCCGCAATGGCTGGAAGTCGCCCGGCAACTGCTGCAGGCAGTCGGTGTGCTGCATCGGCGCAACTTGCTGCACCGCGATATCAAGCCAGACAACCTGCACCTGGGCCGCGATGGCCAGCTGCGCCTGCTGGACTTCGGCCTGGCTTATTGCCCGGGCCTGTCCGAAGACCCGCTGCACGAACTGCCCGGCACACCCTCGTACATCGCCCCGGAAGCATTCGACGGCCACCCACCCAGCCCGCGTCAGGACTTGTATGCAGTGGGCGTGACCCTGTACCACCTGCTGACCGGACACTACCCGTACGGCGAGGTAGAGGCCTTCCAGCGCCCGCGCTTCGGCCAGCCGGTCAACGCCGCGCGCTACCGACCCGACCTGCCGGAATGGCTGCAGCACAACCTGCTGCAGGCCGTGGCGAGCGACCCGGCGCAGCGCTTCGAAACCGCCGAACACTGGTTGCTGCTGCTCGAGCGCGGCGACCGCCAGGAACTGCCCAGCCGACCCCGGCCGCTGCTGGAACGCGAGCCGCTGAAGGTGTGGCGCACCCTGGCCCTGTTGTCGTTGCTGATCAATCTGATACTGCTGTTCACCCTGCTCAAGGGCTGAACGCACCTTGCCGATGAGGAAACGTTGATGAATGCAAAAGTATGGCTGGTCGGTGCCGGCCCTGGTGACCCTGAACTGCTCACCCTCAAGGCAGTGCGTGCGTTGCAGCAAGCCGCCGTGGTCATGGTCGACGACCTCGTCAACCCGGCAGTGCTCGAGCATTGCCCGCAGGCCCGGATAATGACCGTGGGCAAGCGCGGCGGCTGCCGCTCTACACCGCAAGCGTTCATTCAGCGCCTGATGCTGCGCCACGCGCGACAGGGCCGTTGCGTGGTGCGGCTCAAGGGCGGCGACCCTTGCATCTTCGGCCGTGGCGGTGAGGAGGCACTGTGGCTGCAGGGCCATGGCATCGAAGTGGAGGTGATCAATGGCATCACCGCCGGCCTGGCCGGGGCCACCCAATGCGGGATTCCCCTGACTTCACGGGGCGTGAGCCGAGGGGTGACGCTGGTGACGGCGCACACCCAGGACGATAGCGAGCTGAACTGGGCGGCCTTGGCTCAGGGCGGGACAACGCTGGTGGTCTACATGGGGGTGGCGCGGCTGGAACAAGTGCGCCAGGGATTGCTGGCGGGGGGCATGGCGCCGGGAATGCCGGTGGCGATGATCGAAAATGCCTCGTTGCCGCAGCAGCGGGAGTGCAGAAGCGATGTGCAGGGAATGGTGGAAGCTGCGCGGGCGTTTGGCCTGCGTAGCCCGGCAATCCTGGTGATTGGGGAGGTGGTTGGGGAGCAGCAGGCTGTGGGGCGGATCGCAATCGCAGGCTGACTGCAGGAGCGGCCTTCGAGGCCGGTTAAACCCAGGCAAAGAAAAACCCGGCCGAGGCCGGGTTTTTCATGAAGCTTCAAACCAATTACTTGGCCTGGGCTTCTACCTGAGCTTCAACGCGACGGTTGACAGCACGGCCTTCTTCGGTGGCGTTGTCAGCAACCGGACGGGTTTCGCCGTAGCCAACCGAGTCAACACGGCTGGATTCTACGCCGTACTGCTGGGTCAGCACTTGCTTGACAGCGTTGGCACGACGCTCGGACAGCTTCTGGTTGTAAGCGTCTGGACCCACGGAGTCAGTGTGACCTTCAACCACGGTGGTGGTTTGTGGGTACTGCTTCATGAAGTCAGCCAGGTTTTTGATGTCGCCGTAGCTGTTAGGCTTGACGACCGACTTGTCGAAGTCGAACTTGACGTCCAGCTCAACGCGAACGACTTCGGCAACAGCCGGGCAGCCGTCGGCGTCAACAGTAACGTTGGCCGGGGTGTCTGGGCACTTGTCGACGTTGTCGCACACGCCGTCGTTGTCGGAGTCGGAGCAGACTTCAGCAACTGGAGCAGGAGCAGCTTCAGCTTGCTTCGGGCTACCGCCGAAGTTCAGGCCAACACCAACGCTCGGGGCCCACTCGGTGTCGCCCTGGTCGATGTTGTACTGAGCTTCTACGCCGGCACGGGCGTAGAACATGTCGGTGATGTACCACTTGGCGCCAGCGCCAACGTTGGCGAAGGTGGAGTGGTCACGACCGCCACGGCCGGTCTGACCCAGCGACTGGTGCGAGAAACCAGCGGAAACGTACGGACGGATGGCGTCGTACGGGTTGTTGAAGTGGTAAACGGCGTCCAGGGCAGTGTTCGAGCCCTTGATGTTCTTGCCGTCTTCGCCACGAGCGTTGTGCACTTCGTCGTAGCCCAGACGCAGCTCAACGTCGTCGGTCAGGAAGTAACCGATCGAGCCGCCGAACAGGTTGCCGTCGTTCTTGAAGTCGCGCTGGCTGTCGAAGAATTCTTTCTTGTAGAAGATTTCAGTCTCGACGGCGCCTTGACCTTGTGCCATAGCGCCAATCGAAGTGGCGGCTACAAGCGAACCAATGGCCAAGCCCAAGGTGTTTTTCAATTTCATCCGTTAAATCCCCATCTGGTGATAGTTAAGCAGTCCCACCACAAACAAGAGGGACAACTCGACGGCGAGTCTAGCAGAACTCGCCGGTTCGTTAGAGATATTTGCACGCCCCTAAGTTTCATCAAGGCCGGCAAATTTCTCCCGAAGCTTGTCTAGCGCGCGCTTGTAACGCATTTTCGTCGCGCTCAGGCCCATGTGCATGATGTCGGCAATTTCCTGAAATTCCAGCTCTGCGACAAAACGCAGCACCAGAATCTCCCGGTCAATCGGGTTCACATGCACCAGCCACTTGTCCAGCCCGCCTTTTTCTTCCGGCTTCGGAGCCTTGTCTTCGGACGCCTCTTCAACAGGGTCCAGACTCAAGGCATCCATCAACCGACGTTTGCGGCGCTCCTTGCGGTACTGGGTAATGCACTCGTTGTAGGTGATGCTGTAGAGCCAGGTCTTGAACTTCGACTTACCCTCGAAGTTTTTCAGCCCGTACAGCACTTTCAGCATCACTTCCTGACAGACATCGTCCGCGTCACGGTCGTTCCCCAGATAACGCGCACAGACGTTGAACAGGGTCCGTTGGTAGCGCCGCATGAGCTCTTCATAGGCGCGGGTAACGTGGTACAGCTCCTCATGCGAACGCGCCACCAACTCTTCGTCTGTGAGCTCGCGGGGGTCATAGCGCATGGGCGGCGAATGAACTTTATTCAAAACGGATCTGGCCGACAGTCAGGTCAATGTCGCCGCGCGACCCCGTGGGTCGAATTTCGCGGCGGCATACATTAACAGCTTTTGTGCGGTTAGCGGCTATTGACGCGCTGTTCAAGCAGCTCGCGGTTAGCCAGTGACACCAGTTCGCCATCATCGGTCAGCAGCGTCGTCTTCACCGTACCGATCTCCTCGATATGCCCTTCGACCTCTCCAATCCGCACCTGCTGGCCGACTTGGTACAGCTCGCGCACGTAGATGCCGGCCAGGATCTGCCCGGCAATTTCGCGACTGCCAAGGCCCATGGCCAAGGCAACGGCCAGACCAACGGTAATCAGCCCGATAACGATGACGTGGTTCAGCAGGTCGGTTTTCACTTCAAGCTGGCTGATGGCCACCGAGATGCTGATGATGATCACCAGGCCTTGGGTAATACGCCCCAGGCCCGCCGAATATTCCAGGCCGATACCTTCGGCAGCGCCACGCACCAGGCCGTTGGCCACCTGTGCCAGCAGTACGCCGGCCAGCAGCACCAGGGCCGCGCCGAACACCTTGGGCAAGTACAGGGCGAGCATGTCGAGGGTTGCCGAAACCCGCTCAAGGCCCAGCGATTCGGCGGCCGAGACCAGGAAGATGAGCAGCACGAACCAATAGACGATCTTGCCGATCAGGGTCGAGATCGGCACCTGGATGCCGCCGCGACCGAGCATTTTGGTGAGGCCGGTGCCGGCCATCAGGCGGTCCAGGCCAAATTTGGCCAACAGTTTGGACAGCAGCGTGTCGAGCAACTTGGCCACCACGAAACCGAGCAGCACCACGACCAGCGCGCCGAACAGGTTGGGGATGAAGTTCGCTACCTTGGTCCAAAGGGCAGTCATCGCGGTGACCAGGCTCTGGGTCCAGAGATCGAGTTCCATATTCAATCGGCCTTATCTGCTTTGCTGCCAGTGGCAGCGTTGCGGGAAGAGTGTCGACGCACCGGCGCAACATGCGCCGAGCCATTGTTCACGGCAATCAGCAGCGCCTGGCTCCAGCGGCCAAGCAGGCTGAACAGATCACCCGCGCCAACCTGGCGGTTGGCGGTTTTCAGCACGCGACCCAGGCAAGCGGCGTCATCCCGGTCATCCCGGTCATTGCCGGAGGGTGACGCCTTGAGCAGGTCGCGCAGGGATTCTTCAAACGGATCGTGCATGGGCACCTCGCGCAGTGTCAGCAAGAGACGAGATGGCCGGGCGACGGGTCACACATCCTGTTGGCACGAAGGTTTCAAATTGCACAGCTATACCCACCGCAACCGCCGGAACAGCCACCACTGCCCCACGGCCAACCCCAGCACGACGATGCAGGCGAACAGGAAGCCCAAAGGGTTTTCCGCCCCGGGGATGCCGCCGACATTGATGCCCAGTAGCCCGGTGACAAAGCTCATGGGCAGGAAGATGCAAGTGATGATGCCAAAGCGGTACATGGTGCGGTTCATCCGCTCGCTGCGCCGCCGGTCCTCGCTTTCCAGCACCAGCGCAGCGCGTTCGCGGGCCAGTTCCAGCTCTTCGAGGTAGCGGATCAGGCTGTTGTTGAGTTCATTCCAGTAATCGGCGTCGGCATTGGCGAACCAGCTCCATTTGCTGCGCGACAACTGCGCATAGATTTCCCGTTGCGGGGCGAGAAAGCGGCGCAAGCCAGCGGCACGGCGGCGGATCTGCTGCAGGCTGCCCTGCTCCGGGGCATACCGCTCGTCGGATTCGACCTTTTCTTCCTCCAGGTCGACGAGCTCGGCCAGGTCGCTGACCAGGCCCTGGACCTTTTCGGTCAGCAACTCACCCATCAACAACAACAGTTCCGAGGCCGATTTCGGCCCCCTGCCCTGTTCCAGCAGCTGGAGAATTTCATCGCTGGCGCGCAACGGCCGCAGGCGCAGCGAGATGACCCGCTGCGCCTCGGCGAAGATGCGTACCGAAACCATGTCTTCGGGCTCGGCACCCGGGTTGAGGTTGACCCCCCGCAGGAACAGCAACAGCTGTTCGTCCGCCATGGGCAGCAGGCGCGGCCGGGTGTTTTCTTCCAGCAGCAGCTCGCAGGCGAACTCGCTCAGGCCGCTGTCGTGCAGCAGCCAGGAACGGGTTTGCGGATGGCTGCGGTCCCAGTGCAACCACAGGCTCTGCTCCGGTTGCAACTGCAGGTCGTCCAGTTCGGTACGGGCAATCGAGCGCGCGCCGCCTTTGCCATCGAGCACCAGGGCATGCACCAGCCCCCACTGCGCGTTGTCTTCCTCGAACATCAAAGCTCCATCAGCGCGTGCGGCGCATTACTCCGGCATTTTCAGCGGTTTCGGCGAGACCAGCACGCCATTGTTGTCGGCATACACATACTCACCCGGGCGGAAGGTTACCCCGGCGAAGGTCACCACCACGTTGAGATCGCCAATACCCCGCTTGTCGGTCTTCATCGGGTGGCTGGCCAGGGCCTGCACACCAACGTCGGTCTGGATCAGCACGTCGACATCACGCACGCAGCCGTAGATCACCAAGCCTTCCCAACCGTTTTTTGCGGCTTTTTCGGCGAGCATGTCGCCGAGCAGCGCACGGCGCAGCGACCCCCCGCCATCGACCACCAGCACTTTGCCCTTGCCGTCGAGTTCGACCTGCTCCTTGACCAGCGAATTGTCCTCGAAACACTTGATGGTAACGATCTGGCCACCGAACGAATCGCGGCCACCAAAATTGCTGAACATCGGCTCCAGCACTTGTACCAGGTCCGGGTAGGCGTCACACAGGTCGGGCGTTACGTAATGCTGCATGGGAAGCTCCTGTCAGTCACAACGAAAGCGGGTATCGGCCAAGGCTACACCTTGGAGGCTGTCGCAGTCATCCGGGACCGGGCAGTCATTTGTATTCATCCTGTCTCGGCCCTTCCACGCGTGACCCGTTCCTGCACAGGAACGCGCCGCTGTGTAGGAGCGGGTTTACCCGCGAATACGGTGGCGGCGCCAACGGTGAACGGCAGGTGGAGATTGGCCAGCAGGGCCGGCCCTTTCGCGGGTAAACCCGCGAATACGGTGGTGGCGGCAACGGTGAACGGCGGGTGGAGATTGGCCAGCAGGCCCGGCCCTTTCGCGGGTAAACCCGCTCCTACACGACGGTGCCTGTGCCCAGCCTCCGATGTGTGTCCACCACCAATCCGGTGTAGGAGCGGGTTCACCCGCGAATACGGTGGCGGCGTCAACGGTGAACGGCGGGTGGAAATTGGCCAGCAGGGCCGGCCTCTTCGCGGGTAAACCCGCTCCTACACGGCGGTCTGTGTAGGATCCGGATTACCCCCGAATACGGTGGCGGCAGCAACGGTGAACGGCGGGTGGAGATTGGCCAGCAGGCCCGGCCCTTTCGCGGGTAAACCCGCGCCTACAGGCCCGCAACGGCCGCAATGGTCTTACCAGTAGTTCTCGACGGCCACCTGCCCGGGCCGCTTGCTCAGGCTCAGTTGCAGGTCTCGCGCCTTGAGGACCTTGCGGGTTTCGTCGATCATTTCCGGGTTACCGCACAGCATCACCCGCGAATGCTCCGGCGACAGCTCAAGCCCCGCCGCCTTCTCCAGTTCGCCATTCTCGATCAACGTCGTAATCCGCTGATTCAACGCCCCAGGGTGTTGTTCACGGGTCACCACGGGAATGAACTGCAACTTGCCCGCGTACTCGGCCAGATAATCGCGCTGTTCCAGCCCGGCAATTTCATCCACATAGGCCAGCTCCTTCGCTTCGCGCACTGAATACACCAGCTTGATGCTGTCGAAGCGCTCCCAGGCCTCAAAGTCCTGGAGGATCGACATGAATGGCGCAATGCCGGTACCGGTAGCCAGCAGCCACAGGTCACGACCACCGACGAAGCGGTCGAGGGTGAGGAAACCGAACGCCTGGCGGTCGATCAGCAACGTATCGCCTGCACCCAAACGGCTCAGCTCACTGGTGAACTCACCACCTGGCACCACGATGGAAAAGAAATCCAGGTGCTCGTCATGGGGGGCGCTGACCATGGAATAGGCGCGCCACACCACACTACCATCGGCCTTGGTCACACCTAGCCGGGCGAATTGGCCGGAACGGAAGCGGAACCCCGCATCGCGCGTAACCCGCAGGCTGAAGAGGTTCGGCGTCAGTGGCTGAACATCAAGCAGTGTCTGGCGAGTGAACTTTTCGGCGCTAGCGGTCATATCGGGCTCCAGGGTTGGCGTGTGCACAGTGTCGCCTAAAGTGGCCAGGATAAAAACCACCGCTTTGTAGGGCCTCATCCAGGTTGAACGTGCCGAACTCGCAGAAAATCCTGTTCGCTATAACAAAAAAATCCCAACAGGATGGTAGGTCTTTTCCTACAATCATCCGGGTACTCAAACGGATTGGATCCTGCGCGCCCCTAGGAGTGTTTCAAATGCTTCACTGGAAACCCGAGTATCTTCATGCGTTCGTCAGCGAACGCAGCCCGCAGAAGCTATTCGACATCGCAGTCCATCTGGCTCAGGACCTGGACATGGATTACCTTGGGCTGAACATCCGCATTCAGATCGCTACGCAAACGCCAAGGCTGTACCTCTACAGCAACTACCCAATTGAGTGGATCGAGCGCTACCAGCGCGACGACTTCTACAAGCAGGACCCGGCAGCGAACCTGAGCCACAGCTCGACGACGCCGGTGCTGTGGACCGATGAACTGTACAAGGAAGCCCCGCAATTTCGCGAAATGGCCTGCCAGCATGGCTTGCGCCACGGCTGGACACAGTCGCTTCACGACCAGCAGCACAACGAAAGCCAGATCAGTGTCGCTCGGCCAAACGGACACATCGATGTGCTCGAGCTGTACGACAAAGCCGGCAGTGTGCAGTGGCTGTGCCACACCCTTCACGCGGTACTGGGCGAGCACCACCTGAACGCGCTGTGCCCACCCCAGCCGAAAATGAGCGAGCGCGAACTGGAAGTGCTGAAATGGTCTGCCGCCGGCAAGACCGCTGCCGATGTTGCCTCCATCCTCTCGCTGTCGCAAAGCACGGTCAATTTCCATATCCGCAGCGTGATCACCAAGACCAACGCTGCCAACAAGGCCGGAGCCATCGCCATTGCCGCCTTGCGTGGCTGGATCTGACCTTCAAACCTGCGACCTTGGGCAAAGCCCTGTAGAATCGCCCGGCAAAGCCCGGCGCGAACCGCAACGGGCAGTTTCGTACCCGAGCCAGACGCCATGCCCCTGTTGACCACCCCCTACGCCGAACTCGACCTGATCCGCCAGCCGGAGCAGGCCAACGACCCGTTGCAGGCCTTCGATGCCGCCGACGAGTACCTGCTTGCGCAGCTACACGATCAGGCACCCGACGCCAATTGCCGGGTACTGGTGCTCAATGACAGCTTCGGTGCCCTGGCCGCCAGCCTGGCGGGCCAGATGCAGGTGGTCAGCAGCGGTGACTCGCACCTGGGGCACCTGGCCCTGGAAAAGAACCTGGCGCGCAATGGCCTGCCGTTCGACAGCGTGCCGTTCGTACCGGCCAGCGAACACTGGCAAGGCCCGTTCGACCGGGTGCTGGTGCGTGTGCCCAAGACCCTGGCCCTGCTGGAAGAACAACTGATCCGCCTGCAAGGCCAGTTGGCACCCGGTGCGCAGGTGATTGCCGGGGCGATGATCAAGCACCTGCCGCGCGCGGCCGGCGACCTGATGGAGAAGTACATCGGCCCCGTACAGGCTTCGCTGGCACTGAAAAAGGCCCGTTTGCTGACAGCAACGGTTGCCGAGCGGCCGCTCGCCAAGTCCCCCTACCCCAGCTGCTACCGCCTCGACACGCCGGCTCTTGACTTGGTCAACCACGCCAACGTGTTCTGCCGTGAAGGCCTGGATATCGGGACGCGGGCGTTCCTCCCGCATCTGCCTCGCGACCTCGGCCGTGCGCGGGTGGCAGACCTGGGCTGCGGCAACGGCGTGCTCGCAATCGCCAGCGCCCTGGCCAACCCGGAGGCCGAGTACACCCTGGTCGACGAGTCGTACATGGCAGTGCAATCGGCGCGGGAGAACTGGCTGGCAGCGTTGGGCGAACGCCCGGCGAACTTCTTTGCGGCCGATGGCCTGGCCGGGCTGGAGAAACAGTCGCTGGACGTGGTGCTGTGCAACCCGCCGTTCCACCAACAGCAGGTAGTAGGCGATTTCCTCGCCTGGCGCATGTTCCAGCAGGCGCGTGAAGCGCTGGTGGTAGGTGGGGCGCTGTACATCGTGGGTAACCGGCACCTGGGCTATCACAGCAAGCTGGCGCGGTTGTTCCGGGGGGTGGAGCAGGTGGCGGCAACGCCCAAGTTCGTCATTCTGAAAGCCCGCAAGTAAGCGCGCCACCGCTCCCGTAGGAGCGGGCTTGCCCGCGAACACCGGCAACGCCGGTGCCATCTAGCGCGTTGCCTGCTTCGCGGGCAAGCCCGCTGCCGCTCTTTATCAGTGTGTGGTCAGGCCCGCCGCCCCCATGAACAGCCGCATCACCCAGGCCGCCACACCCAGCGCTGCGACGCTCATCGCCCAGATCAGCAACAGCCAACCCAGTCGCTGCCACAGCGGTTTCTTGTCTTCCAAACCATGCTTGCCAGCCATCATGCGGCCCTCCTAGTGATAGCCGTCTTCGTGGGTCACCTTGCCGCGGAACACGTAGTAGCTCCAGAAGGTATACATGAGGATAAACGGCAGGATGAACAGGGTACCCACCAGCATGAAGCCCTGGCTTTGCGGTGGCGCTGCGGCATCCCAGATCGAAATCGACGGCGGGATGATGTTAGGCCACAGGCTGATTCCCAAGCCGCTGTAGCCAAGGAAGATCAGTACCAGCGTGAGCAGGAACGGCGTGTAGTGCGCGTTGCGTGCCACCGCTTTGAGCAACCCGTAGAAGGTCACCAGCACCAGCAGCGGCACCGGCATGAACCAGATCAGGTTGGGCATGCTGAACCAGCGGTCGGCAATCTGCGGGTAGGCGATGGGCGTCCACAGGCTGACGATACCGATCACCACCAGCAGCACCAGCGCCAGCGGCCGGGCCATATCGTGCATCTTCTGCTGCAGCGGCCCTTCGGTCTTCATGATCAGCCAGGTGCAACCCAGCAGGGTGTAGGCCACGATCAACCCCAGCCCGCAGAACAGGCTGAACGGCGTCAGCCAGTCCAGGGTGCCACCGGCAAAATGCCGGTCGACCACCTTGAACCCCTCCAGGAACGCGCCCAGCGCCACGCCCTGGAAGAAGGTGGCGATCAGTGAACCCCAGATGAAAGCCTTGTCCCAGATGTGCCGCTTGTCGGCCTTGGCCTTGAAGCGAAACTCGAAGGCCACGCCTCGGAAAATCAGGCCGATCAGCATCAGGATCAGGGGCAGGTACAGGGCCTCGAGGACCACGGCATAGGCCATCGGGAAGGCCCCGAACAGTCCGGCACCGCCCAGGACCAACCAGGTTTCGTTGCCGTCCCATACCGGCGCGACAGTGTTCATCATGACATCACGGTCCTGCTCGCCCTTGACGAAGGGGAAGAGCATGCCGATCCCCAGGTCGAATCCGTCCATCACCACGTACATCATGACGCCGAAGATGATGATCACGGCCCAGATCAGTGGAAGGTCGATACCCATGGTTCAGTTCCCCTCGTTCAGGCTGGCAGAGGTGGCCTCGCGGCCATCATCGGCGGCGGACAAAGGCCGTGCCGGCGTGCGTTTCTGGCCTGGGCCTCCCGGTGTGTGCTCGTCACCCTCGCCGGTCTGCGGCCCTTTGCGCACCAGGCGCATCATGTAGCCAAGGCCGGTGCCAAACAGGGCGAAGTACACCACCACGAACGCCACAAGGGTGAAGCCGAGCTGGGCGTAGCTGTGGTTGGAAACACCGTCCGCCGTGCGCATCAGGCCGTACACCACCCAGGGCTGGCGGCCAATTTCGGTGGTGAACCAGCCGGCCAGCAACGCGACCAGCCCGGATGGGCCCATCCACAGGGCCACATGCAGGAACGGGCGTGAACTGTACAGCGTGCCGCGTTTGCGCAACCACAGGCTCCACAGGCCAACGAAGATCATCAGGAAACCAAGCCCGACCATGATCCGGAACGACCAGAACACAATGGTCGAATTAGGCCGGTCCTCGGGCGGAAACTCCTTCATCGCCGGCACCTGCTTGTCCAGGCTGTGAGTCAGGATCAGGCTGCCGAGCGCCGGGATCTCGATCTTGAACCGGGTAGTCTCGGCCTCCATGTCGGGAATGCCGAACAGGATCAGCGGCGTCGGCTCACCGGGCACGTTCTCCCAGTGGCCTTCGATCGCGGCAATTTTCACCGGCTGGTGCTTGAGGGTATTGAGGCCGTGGAAATCGCCGATCACTGCCTGAATCGGGGCGACGATCAGTGCCATCCACATGGCCATCGACAGCATCTTGCGTACAGCCGGGTTGTCACGCCCGCGCAGCAGGTGCCAGGCCGCCGAGGCACCGACGAAGAACGCGGTGGACACGAACGCGGCAGTGGCCATGTGCATCAGGCGGTAGGGGAAGGAGGGGTTGAACACCACCGCAAACCAGTCCACCGGCACCACCCGACCATCGATGATCTCGTGACCTTGCGGGGTTTGCATCCAGCTGTTGGAGGCGAGAATCCAGAAGGTCGAGACCAGCGTACCGAGCGCTACCATCACCGTGGAGAAGAAGTGCAGACCACGGCCGACGCGGTTCCAGCCAAACAGCATGACGCCCAGGAAACCGGCCTCGAGGAAGAACGCAGTCAGTACTTCGTAGGTGAGTAGCGGGCCGGTAACGGCGCCGGCAAAGTCGGAGAAGCGGCTCCAGTTGGTGCCGAACTGGTAGGCCATGACCAGGCCGGAGACGACGCCCATGCCGAAGTTGACGGCGAAGATCTTCGACCAGAAGTGATAGAGGTCACGGTAGACCTGGTTGTGGGTCCGCAGCCATAGGCCTTCGAGGACTGCCAGGTAGCTGGCCAGGCCAATGGTGATGGCCGGGAACAGGATGTGGAACGACACGGTAAAGGCAAACTGCATTCGGGCGAGCTCTAAGGCCTCTATTCCGAACATGGTGCTTCCTCTTCAGATAATCCGGCGTCCGGGCTTGTGGCCCCAGTCGCCCACTGCCCCCACTGGGTCGAGTACGGCGTGTTGGAATTGTTCTGTTCGATCGCAGGGATTCCGGCCAGACGGCCAATTCATTGATCTGGAACGATTGACCCAGATCAATGAATGCTAGGAAGCATAGTCCCGAATGGCCTGGTGGGCCGTGTGGTGGATTGCCGCGTGACCTGTTGCCTCACCCTCTTTGATTAGCAGTGGAAAAGTGCCGACCTGAGCAAACAGTAACCGTTTGTTACAAACAGATGATACGCTGCGCACCCCTCTACTGCGCCGAGGCCCCTGGTTTCCGATGTCCGATTCCGCACCGCAGTTGTTGCGTCACCATCGTCCTTTTCTGGCCTTCTGGCTGGCTCGCGTGTTCACCGCCAGCGGCTTCCAGATGCTCACCGTGGCCATCGGCTGGCACCTCTACCAATTGACCGGCAACGTACTGGACCTGGGCCTGGTCGGCCTGGTCGAGTTCGCCCCACGGGTGCTGTTCATGCTGCACACCGGCCATGTCGCCGACCGCTATGACAGGCGCAAGGTCGCCGCCCTGTGCCAGAGCCTTCAGGGGCTGATTGCCCTGGCGCTGGCGGTGGGCAGTGCCACCGACAACGTCACCCGCGAACTGATCTTTGCCCTGGCCTTCCTGCTCGGCGCCAGCCGCTCATTCGAAATGCCGGCAACCCAGGCGCTGTTGCCCAATGTGGTACCGGCCGGGCTGTTCCCGCGGGCAGTGGCGGCGTCGGCCTCGGCCACCCAGTCGGCGACCATCGTGGCGCCGGCGGTGGGCGGTTTCCTGTATGCCTTTGGCAGCATGTGGGTGTACGGCCCGACGGTGGCCTTGTACGCCATTGCCTGCGTGCTGACCCTGAGCCTGCAGGCGCGCGGCCAGGTCGCCCAGCGCGGGCGCGCCAGCATCGAATCGCTGCTGGCTGGCATCCGTTTCATTCGCAGCCGGCCCGACATCCTCGGCGCCATCTCGCTGGACCTGTTCGCCGTATTGTTGGGCGGAGCCACCGCGTTGCTGCCGGTATTTGCCAAGGACATCCTGCTGACCGGGCCGATGGGCCTTGGCCTGTTGCGCTCGGCGCCAGCGGTGGGGGCGTTGCTGATGTCGCTCTGGCTGGCGCGCTTCCCGTTCCAGCGCAACGTCGGGCGGACGATGTTCACTGCGGTCGGGGTGTTCGGTGTGGCGACCATCGCCTTCGGCCTGTCGACCTCGTTCTGGTTCTCGCTGGCGGTACTGGTGGTACTGGGTGCGGCAGACATGATCAGCATGGTCATTCGCAGCTCGTTCGTGCAGCTGGAGACACCGGATGAAATGCGTGGGCGGGTGAGCGCAGTGAACGGCCTGTTCATCGGTGCCTCGAACCAGCTCGGTGAGTTCGAATCGGGGGTGACCGCGCACTGGTTTGGTACAGTGCCGGCGGTAGTGCTGGGCGGGGTGGGCACCTTGGTGGTGACCGGGGTGTGGATAAAACTGTTCCCTACCCTGGCCAAGCGGGATCGGTTGCATAACGGGTGATGGGTCACCTGTGCCCGCCGCTTCGCGGGCAAGCCCGCGCCTACAGGGGGCGTACCCCGCGCAGGGCCAGAAAAACCCATTCCCCAACGGCCATAGGCCCCCGCCATGCATGCTGGTATGATGCGCGGCTTTTTTCCTCCCCACACAAAACCACAGCATCCGGTACGGTCTGTGCTTTGCTGATGGGGTCGATACATTCATGGCGCCGGGGGCGCCTTGGGGAGCGGGCATGCTGGAAAGGCTGTTTCAACTAAGAGCACACAACACCAACGTGCGCACCGAGATTCTCGCGGGCGTCACCACCTTCCTGGCCATGGCCTACATCCTGTTCGTCAATCCGAGCATCCTCGGCGAGACCGGCATGGACAAGGGCGCGATCTTCGTCGCCACCTGCCTGGCAGCCGCCATCGGCTCCGCTACCATGGGCCTGATTGCCAACTACCCGATCGCCCTGGCACCGGGCATGGGCCTGAACGCGTTCTTCACCTACACCGTAGTACTGCACATGGGCCACACCTGGCAGGTGGCACTGGGTGCCGTGTTCCTGTCAGCAGTGATGTTCTTCCTGCTGTCGATCTTCCGCATCCGCGAGTGGATCGTGAACAGCATTCCGCTGCCGCTGCGTTCGGCGATTGCCGCCGGCATCGGCCTGTTCCTGGCATTGATCGCCCTGCATAACGCCGGCATCGTCGTCGATAACCCAGCCACTTTGGTGGGCATGGGCGACCTCAAGCAGCCTTCGGTGATTCTCGCCACACTGGGCTTCTTCCTGATCGTCGGCCTTGAGTCGCTGAAAGTTCGCGGCGCGGTGCTGATCGGCATCCTGGCCGTCACCGTCGCATCGATCGCCATGGGCGTCACGCCGTTCGGCGGGATCGTGTCGATGCCACCTTCATTGGCACCCACCTTCCTGCAGCTGGACATCGCCGGTGCCCTCGACGTGGGCCTGATCAGCGTGATCTTCGCGTTCCTGTTCGTCGACCTGTTCGACAACTCCGGTACCCTGATCGCCGTGGCCAAGCGCGCCGGCCTGATGGGCAAGGACGGCCACATGCCGAAGATGGGCCGCGCCCTGATCGCCGACAGCACCGCCGCCATGGCCGGCTCCCTGCTGGGCACCTCGACCACCACCAGCTATATCGAGTCCGCTGCGGGCGTGAGCGCCGGTGGCCGCACCGGCCTGACGGCCATTGTGGTTGCCGTGCTGTTCCTGCTGGCGCTGTTCTTCGCCCCACTGGCCGGTAGCGTGCCCGCCTTCGCCACCGCTCCGGCGCTGCTGTTCGTCGCGGTACTGATGGCCTCGGGCCTGGCGGAAATAAACTGGGACGACGTCACCGAAGCCGCACCGGTGGTGGTAACTGCCTTGGCCATGCCGCTGACGTACTCGATCGCCAATGGTATCGCCTTCGGCTTCATCGCCTGGACCGCCGTCAAGCTGATCTCGGGCCGCCACCGCGAACTGAACTCGGCGCTGGTGATCCTTTCCATCCTGTTCGTCATCAAGCTAGGCTGGTTCAACGCATGAGTGCTGCTTTCGACCCCTCCTCCTACGCCACCCAGCTGGATGCCAAAGTGGCCCGGCTGCGCGAGCTGCTGGCACCGTTCGGCGCGCCGGAACCGGCTGTTTTCGACTCACCGCGCGAGCATTACCGCCTGCGCGCCGAGTTCCGCCTGTGGCGCGAGGATGGCCAGCGCCACTACGCCATGTTCGCCCCGGGCGAGAAGCACAAGGCAATCCTGATCGACGATTTCCCCATTGCCAGCGAACGCATCAACGCGTTGATGCCACGCCTGAAGGCAGCCTGGCAGGCCAGCGAAGAACTGGGCAACCGCCTGTTCCAGGTGGAGTTCCTCACCACCCTGGCTGGCGATGCGATGATCACGATGTGCTATCACCGCCCGCTGGACGAGGCCTGGGAAGTGGAAGCACGGCAACTGGCTGAAGCGCTGGGGGTGAGCGTCATCGGCCGCTCCAAGGGCAAACGCCTGGTTATCGGCCGCGACTACGCAGTGGAAAAACTCGATGTGGCTGGCCGCGTGTTCAGTTACCGCCAGCCGGAGGGTGCGTTCACCCAGCCCAACGGCGCAGTGAACCAGAAGATGCTCAGCTGGGCCTTCGAGGCCATTGGCGAGCGTGAGGATGACCTGCTGGAGCTGTATTGCGGCAACGGTAACTTCACCCTGCCGCTGGCCACGCGCGTACGCCAGGTGCTGGCCACCGAAATCAGCAAGACGTCGGTCAATGCCGCACTGAGCAACCTTGACGAAAACGCTGTGGATAACGTGCGGCTGGTACGTTTGTCGGCAGAGGAGCTGACCCAGGCACTGAATGAAGTGCGGCCGTTCCGGCGCCTGGAAGGCATCGACCTGAAGAGTTATCAGTTCGGTACAGTGTTCGTCGACCCACCGCGTGCGGGGATGGACCCGGATACCTGCGAGCTGACCCGTCGTTTCGAGCGCATTCTGTACATCTCGTGCAACCCGGAAACGCTGGCAGCGAACATTGCCCAGTTGCAGGACACCCACCGCATCGAGCGCTGTGCATTGTTTGACCAGTTCCCGTATACCCACCATATGGAGAGTGGGGTTCTGCTGGTTCGGCGCTGATCGTTGTATCGCCGGGGCTGCTTTGCAGCCCATTCGCGGGCAAGCCCGCTCCCACATTGATCGGCGTCGGTGTACGCAGATCGTTGTAGGAGCGGGCTTGCCCGCGAATGGGCCGCATAGCGGCCCCAAGCTTCACCTCAGAAGTCGAAGAAAACGGTCTCCCCTTCCCCCTGAATACGGATATCAAAGCGGTACGCCGTCTTCCCATCCACTTCACAACGCTTGGCAATCAAGGTTTCACGCCGCTGCGGCTGCTCGATCAGGTTGAGCACCGGGCACTTGGCGTTGGCCTGGGCCTCATCATCGAAATACAGGCGCGTGTGCAGGTGGATGTTGATGCCACGGGCAAACAGGCTGATGTTGATGTGCGGCGCCATCGGCACGCCAGCAGCGTTGTTCACCACACCCGGCTTGACCGTTTGCAGCGTCCACTCACCGGCATCGAAGGTGGTAGCCGTGCGGCCAAAGCTGTTGAAGGCGTTTTCCAGGTTGTAGGCATCCTGGTACTCACCGTTGGCGTCGGCCTGCCACACTTCCAGGAACGAGTCGCGCACCAGGTGGCCGTTTCCGTCGTATACGTGGCCGATCAGCAGAATGTGCTCGCCCGGGGCGTCTGGCTTGGCCAGGCAGTTCCAGATTTCCTGGTCGCGGGTCGGGTTGCCGGCGGCTTCCAGGGCCAGGCCGATGTGCACGTAGGGGCCGGCAGTCTGCGAAGGGGTTTCCGGCAGCAGTTCGATTGGCATGGCGGGGTCCTCAGCAGTTTTCGAAGTGGGTCTTGCGCTGGCCGCGCAGCACGATGTCGAAGCGGTAGGCCAGGCAGTCCATCGGGTTGGCGTTGCTCATGTCGAGCTTGGCGATCAACTGCTGCACGGCTTGCGGGTTGGCGATCGACTTGACGATCGGGCACATCGGGATCAGCGGGTCACCTTCGAAGTACAACTGGGTGATCAGCTTGGTGGCGATCGATGGGCCGCTGATGGCGAAGTGGATATGCGCCGGGCGCCAGTCGTTCGGGCCGTTGCGCCATGGGTACGGGCCCGGCTTGATGGTGCGGAAGCTGTAATAGCCGTCACGGTCGGTCAGGCACCGGCCAACACCACCGAAGTTCGGGTCCAGCGGCGCCAGGTAGCGGTCGTTCTTGTGGCGATAGCGGCCGCCGGCGTTGGCTTGCCACATCTCCACCAGAGTGTTCGGCACAGGCTTGCCGTACTGGTCGACGACACGGCCGGCGACGATGATGCGCTCGCCAATGGGCAGGCCACCGTTATTGAAGTTCAGCAGCAGGTCATGGTCGTGGGCGCCGAAGCCCAGATGGGAAAAGTCCGGACCAGTGGTTTCGCTGATCGACTGCGGAATGCTGACCAGTGCCTGGCGCGGCGAGCGGGCAACGGAGGTCTTGTAGTCAGGCGTAAGGGCTTTAGGGTGCCAGTTGCGATCACGGATCACGAAGCGGCTGTTGTCCTGGGCGGGCATGCCGGTTTCCTCTCTTGGAATTGTGAGAACGCCTGGGCGTGGCAGGCGGACTTGCAGTTTCCGGCAGGTCGCGCGCGATGAATATTGAAATCGACCACCTCATACATAACCAAATGGTTATGGCTTAACACCTTTGCCTGACACCTGCCGCTTTCCTGAACTAATCTTTGACTTCTTGTTTCACGCTCGGGAGAGCATTCATGGAATGGCGAAAAGGCCGACGCAGCGACAACGTGGTCGATGCTCGGGGCGAAGGTGGCGGTGGCGGCATGCGCTTCGGCGGCGGCAAGGGGCTGGGGCTCGGGGCGATTCTGCTGATCGTCGGCATCGGCTGGCTCACCGGGCAGGACCCGCTGCAGATTCTTGGCCAGCTCACCGGCCAGCTGGAGCAACAGCAAACGGCCCCCAGTGGTACAAGCGCCAAGGCCCCCCCGGCCAACGACCAGCAGGCCGAGTTCGTCGCCTCGATTCTGGGCGACACCGAGGACACCTGGAAAGCCCTGTTCGCCCAGGCCGGCAAACAATACCGTGACCCCAAACTGGTCCTGTTCAGTGGCCAGGTCAATTCGGCCTGTGGTTTTGCCTCGGCAGCGGTCGGGCCGTTCTATTGCCCGGCGGACCAGCGGGTGTACCTGGACATGTCGTTCTTCCGCGAAATGGAAACCCGCTTCGCTGCAGCGGGCGACTTCGCCCAGGCCTACGTAATAGCTCACGAAATCGGTCACCATGTGCAGACCCTGCTGGGCGTTTCGGCCAAGATCGATGCCGCACGACGCGCCGGCCAGCGCATGGAGGGCGACAACGGCCTGTTGGTGCGCCAGGAGTTGCAGGCTGACTGCCTGGCCGGGGTATGGGCCTACCAGGCGCAGAAACGCCTGAACTGGCTGGAGCCAGGCGATGTCGAGGAAGCGCTGAATGCGGCCAATGCCATTGGCGACGACCGCCTGCAGCAGCAAGGCCGCGGCCGCGTAGTGCCGGACTCGTTCACCCATGGTACTTCCGCGCAGCGGGTGCGTTGGTTCAAGATCGGGTTTGCCGAAGGTGAAGTGAACCGCTGCGACACCTTCAGCGCACGCACCCTCTGATCCCGGGCCCAACAGGGACCAAGTGAGACCATCTGCTGATATTTTGCTGAAAAAGCGTTTCAGCTTCCCCAATCACGGCCGATAACCCCTGCACGAATCAGCGGGCATCCAGAACAACAACGCCTGGCGATCGAAGATCAAGAGAGCGAAATCAACTTCTGGAGAGCGTGCATGAACAGCTGGTTCGCCAACATCAGCGTCAACCTTAAACTCGGCCTGGGCTTCGGCCTGGTGCTGGTCCTCACTGGCCTGCTGGCCCTCACCGGCTGGACCAGCCTGGGCAGCCTGATCGACCGTAGCAACTGGATGGGCGATATTGGCCAGTTGAACAAGGACCTCACCGATCTGCGCATTGCGCGCCTGCAGTACATGATCGCCAACGGCGACGATACCGCCGCCGCCAACACCCTGGCCAAGCTGGACGCATTCAGCAAGCAGCAAGCCTACCTGGCCACCACCTTCAAAAGCCCGGAGAACGTCAAGCTGCTGGGTGAGCTGGGCGATACCATCAGTGCCTACAAGCTGTCGCTGAACAAGATGCGCCAGGGCTACGACGCCACCCGCGCAGCGCGCGTTTCCATGGACAGCTCGGCCATCCGCGCCGACCAGGCCATGGATGCGCTCAGCCGGGAGGTGATGGCTCGCCCCGAGGCTGACAGCGTGCGCCTGGCCCAGTACCAGCTGATCAGCAAGGCCCGCCAGCAACTGCTGCAGGTACGCATCGATGTGCGTGGCTACATCGCCGACAACAGCAGCGCCAACGAGCAGGCCGCCTTGCGCCAGCTGGATGCAGCACTGGCCGATACCGACAACCTCAAGCGCCAGCTGCCCAGCGAAGATGCGCGCCTGCAACAGTTCGAAAACGCAGTACTGGCCTATCGTGACGCCGTACGCCAGTTCCGCGACGCGGTTGCCAACATCACCACCTCGCGTGCCGAAATGACCGTGCAGGGTGCCGACATCGTCAAGCGCAGCGACGCGTTGTACCAGATCCAGCTGGAGCGCCGTGACATCGAGAGCACCCAGGCCCGCAGCCTGCAGGCCATCGCCACACTGCTGGCGCTGCTGGTCGGCGTGCTGGCGGCGGTGCTGATCACCCGCCAGATCACGCGCCCGTTGCAAGACACCCTGGTGGCCGTGGAAAAAATCGCCAGTGGCGACCTTACCCAGCACATGCGCGTCACCCGCCGTGACGAACTGGGCGTGCTGCAGCAAGGCATCGCGCGCATGGGCACCACCCTGCGCGAGCTGATCAGCGGCATCCGCGATGGTGTCACCCAGATTGCCAGCGCCGCCGAAGAGCTGTCGGCAGTCACCGAACAGACCAGCGCGGGCGCCAACAGCCAGAAAGTCGAGACCGACCAGGTGGCCACCGCCATGCACGAAATGGCCGCTACCGTTCAGGAAGTGGCGCGCAATGCCGAGCAGGCCTCACATGCAGCCACCGGAGCCGATGACGAAGCCCGTGCCGGCGACCGCGTGGTGGGCGAAGCGATCGGCCAGATCGAACGCCTGGCCGAAGACATGCACCGCTCCACCGAGGCCATGAACCTGCTGCAGCAGGAAAGCCAGAAAATTGGCAGCGTGATGGACGTGATCAAGTCGGTGGCCGAACAGACCAACCTGCTGGCGCTCAACGCAGCGATCGAGGCGGCGCGTGCCGGCGAGGCAGGCCGTGGCTTTGCCGTGGTTGCCGACGAAGTGCGCGGCCTGGCCCAACGCACGCAGAAGTCTACCGAAGAGATCGAAGAGCTGATTGCCAGCCTGCAGCACGGTACCCAGCAAGTGGCGAATGCCATGCAGGGCAGCCGTGCCCTGACCGACAGCAGCGTCGAACTGGCGCGAAAGGCCGGGTCATCGCTGGAGAGCATCACCAGTACGGTATCGAGCATCCAGTCGATGAACCAGCAGATTGCTGCGGCGGCAGAGCAACAGAGTGCGGTGGCTGAAGAGATCAGCCGAAGCATCCTGAATGTGCGTGATGTGTCAGAGCAAACCGCAGCAGCCAGTGACGAGACGGCAGCGTCGAGTGTGGAGCTGGCGCGGCTGGGTGGGCAGTTGCAGACACTGGTCAGCCAGTTCCGCGTCTGACCGTTGGCACCTGGGGCCGCTTTGCGGCCCTTTCGCGACTCAAGGCCCCAACGCAGGTCCTCGTGGGAGCGGCCTTGTGTCGCGATAGGAGGGCAAAGCCCTCCCGGCGTGCTAACAGGTACTACTTGACGATCATCCCCACCCCACGCCCACGTGGGTCGGAAGCGGTCTCAAGCTTCGCCCCATCGACGCGGATCGCCTGGATGTCGCCC
This sequence comes from Pseudomonas sp. CGJS7, assembly GCF_036961695.1. NCBI lineage: Bacteria > Pseudomonadati > Pseudomonadota > Gammaproteobacteria > Pseudomonadales > Pseudomonadaceae > Pseudomonas > Pseudomonas sp. CGJS7. The sequence continues at coordinate 138,183 of NZ_JBAMDI010000008.1, forward strand.
ATCTCCCAGCCCTGGTCCTCCAGCACATAGCCCATCTTCTTCAGCTCATCAGCTACCGGCCCGGTCAATGGCGAATAGCTGTCGAAGTAGATGGTGTCCTTGGGCAGTAACTGATGGTGCACGCGCTGCGCCGCCACCGCCTTGTCCAGCGGCATGCCGTAGTCGTACAGGTTGTTCATCACTTGGAAGATCGAGGTAAAGATCCGTGAACCACCCGGGGTACCGATAACCAGCTCGACCTTGCCATCGCGGGTCATCAGGCTGGGGCTCATCGACGACAGCATGCGCTTGCCCGGTTCGATCGCGTTGGCATCACCGCCGACCACGCCAAAGGCGTTCGCCGCCCCCGGCTTGGCGCTGAAATCATCCATCTCGTCGTTGAGCAAGAAACCGGCGCCCTTCACCACCACACCACTGCCGTAGTCGAGGTTGAGGGTGTAGGTATTGCTGACCGCGTTGCCCTGCTTGTCGACGATCGAGAAATGCGTGGTCTGGTGCGGTTCAAGGCCCGGCTTGACCTTGTCGGTGTCGGAAATGGCCTTCGGGTTGACCTGAGCTGCGCGCTTGGCCAGGTAATCCTTGGCCACCAGCTGGTCCACCGGCACCTTGGTGAAGGCCGGGTCGCCCAGGTAATCGGCGCGGTCGGCGAACACCCGCTTTTCGATCTCGGCCAACAGGTGGATGTATTGCGCCGAGTTATGCGCCACCCCTTTGAAGTCGGCCGCGCGGTCTTCCTTGATGCCCAGCAACTGGGCCAGCGCCACACCGCCCGAGCTCGGCGGTGGCGCGGTATACACCACATTGCCACGCCAGCTCACGGCCATCGGTTCACGCCATACCGCCTTGTAATCCTTCAGGTCTTCTTTGGTAATCAGGCCTTTGTCAGCCTGCATCTGCGCCACCAGCAAATCGGCGGTCTTGCCTTGATAGAACTCGCTCACGCCCTTGTCGGCTATGCGCTCCAGGGTCTGGGCCATTTCCGGCTGCTTGAACAGCTCGCCGACCTTCATGTTGCCGAAGTAATCGTTGAAGTTGGTCGCCGTCTTGAACATGCCTTGGGCATCGTTGCGGTACTGGTACTGCTTTTCCGCCACCTTGAAGCCGTTTTTCGCATAGCCGATGGCCGGGGTCAGCAACTCGCTCCAGGGCAGCTTGCCGAACTTCTGGTGCGCCTCCCACAGGCCCATTACCGTACCGGGTACGCCTGCGGCGCGTGCCCCGACCAGGCTGAGGTTCTCGATGACCTCGCCCTTGTCGTCCAGGTACATGTTGCGCGTGGCGGCCTTGGGCGCGACTTCGCGGTAGTCGAGGAAGTAAGGCTTGCCATCGACGAACAGGGTCATGAAGCCGCCACCGCCGATATTACCGGCCTCTGGGTAAGTCACCGCCAGGGTAAAGGCGGTCGCCACTGCCGCGTCCACCGCGTTGCCGCCCTTTTTCAGAATATCGGCGGCCACCTGTGCGCCATATTGATCGGGGGCGGCCACCGCGCCGCCCTCCAGGGTGGCGGCGTAAACCGAGGAACAGCTCAGGATCGCGGCTGCGAGAGCCAGGTACTGGAACGGGACAATACGCATGACACTTCCTTGGTGTTGTTTTTGTTGATCAGTCAGTAAGGCCGAAGCGCTTCGACTGTGCAATCAACCGTCGGAAGTTTCGCCGCCTGTGGACAGGATTTGTCGCGATCAGGCAACTCAGCAGGCGTACATCGCCAGCTTGCGCTGGATGAAATCCAGGAAGCACTGGATGCGCAGCGCCAACTGGGTGTTGCGGTAATACACCGCGTGGATCGGCTGACGGTAGCCATTGTTGGCCTCGCTCAGCAGCACCTGCAGGCGCCCTGTGCGGATATCTTCGTGGGTCATGAAGTGCGACAGGCTGACGATGCCCTCCCCGGCCAACGCCAGCTGGCGCAGGGTTTCGCCGCTGGAAGCGACCAGCGTCGGGCGGATGCTCCAGCGATCGCCCTGAGCGTGGCGTAGCGGCCAGTGATTGAGCGACTCAGGTTGGCTGAAGCCGAGCAGACAGTGGTTGGCCAGGTCCTCGACCTGCCGTGGCGTGCCGTGCTGCTCCAGGTAGGCCGGACTGGCCAGCACCTGCACCGGACTGCAACCCAGGCTGCGCGCGTGCAGGCTGGAGTCGGCCAGCTCTCCGATGCGTATCGCCACATCAGTGCTCTGCTCCAGCAGGTCGATGATCAGGTCGTCGGTGTTGAGCTCCAGTTCGATGCCTGGGTACTGGCGGCGGAACTCGCCGATCCAGGGCAGGATGGCATGCAGCATGAACGGCGCAGCGGCATTGATGCGCAATCGCCCGGTCGGGGTCTGGCGGTTCATCGACAGACGCTCTTCCATCTCGTCCATCTGCTGCAGGATCAGCCGCGCGCGCTCAAGAAAGTAGCGCCCCTCTTCGGTAAGGTCCATGCGCCGGGTGGTGCGGTTGACCAGCGTGGTGCCCAGCTTGCCCTCCAGACGCGACAAGGTGCGGCTGACGGCAGACGGGGTCTGGCCCATCTGCTCGGCAGCAGCGGAAATCGAGCCGCAGTCGATGACGGCGACGAATACCTGGAGTTCTTCGGATCGGGTTTTCACATCAGGGCCTGTGGTTGGTCTGTGCAAGGATTAGATAACCGCTTGTCGAGGCCAAGTCCAGCAGCGCCTGTACGGGCCTCTTCGCGGGCTTGCCCGCTCCCACAAGTACTGCAAAGTCCTTGAAACCTGCGTAATACCTGTGGGAGCGGGCAAGCCCGCGAAGAGGCCGGTACAGACATAAAATTACTGTGCCTTGCCAAACACCTTGTCCAGATGGGCCTCATAAGCTGCCAACGCCGCCGGCACATCCGGGCGCTTCATCACATCCACAGCCAGGAAGGTCGGCAGGCCGGTCATGCCCAGGAACTGGTTGGCCTTGTGGAACGGGAAATACACGGCATCCACCCCTTTGCCTTCAAAGAAATCGCTCGGGTCATCGAACGCCTGCTGCGGCGCGTTCCAGGTCAGCGACAACATGTATTGCTTGCCGTGCACCAGACCACCGCTGCCGTATTTCTGCGAGTGGTCAGAACGGGTACGACCGTCATTGGCATACAGGCTGCCGTGACCGGCAGTGAACACCTCGTCGATGTACTTCTTCACGGTCCACGGCGCGCCCATCCACCAGCCGGGCATCTGATAGACCACCACATCGGCCCAGAGGAATTTCTCCACCTCTTCCTGGGCATCGTAGCCGCCGTCGATGAACGTCTGGCGCACATCGAAACCGGCGCGGTCCAGGTGAGCGATGGCCGCTTCGTGCAAGGTCGCGTTGAGGCGGCCTTCGGAGTGAGCGAACTGTTTACCACCATTGAGCAGAAGGATCTTTTTCATGCTGGCCTCCACGGCCGAATCAAAAATTGATGCCGGCAGGTTAGAGGCTCGCGGGGGCGGGATACAGCGGTGACGGGGCAAAATACAATTGACCAGAAGTCACGAATGAGCAATGCATTATTGCCGTAGAATCGACTCACCACCCATCACCGAGTAGCGCCCCATGAGTGAGCCGTTCGCCTTTATCCTCAAAGCCAAGACCCGCCCGGAAATGGCTGATGCATTCGAAAACCTGTTCCGTCCCTACGTCGAGCCAAGCCGCCAGGAACCCGGCTGCATCGAGTACCACATGCTGCGCGACCAGCAGGACCCAAGCCTGTTTGTGTTCTTCGAAGTGTGGGCCGACAAGGCCGCGCTGGACGTGCACTCGGCCCTCCCGCACATGGCCGCCTTCTTCGAAAGCCGCATGGATTACCTGGAGCGCGATTTCGATATCCAGAGGGTCGACATGCTCAGCGCTTCGTCCGCTAGCCGTTGATCAGCAGGTGGCCGCCGAGGGCGGCCAGGCCGATGAAAAAGCAACGCTTGAACAGCAGCGCGCTGATCCGCTGACGCAGCCACTGGCCCGCCAGCATGCCGAGCAAGGCCGGCGCCAGCATCAGCAGCGACGCCCCCAGCGCCTGGCCACCCAAGGCATCCTGCCCGGCCAGGCCTAGGGCCAAGGCCAGGGTCGATACCGTGAACGACAGGCCCAGGGCCTGGATCATCTGCTCGCGGCTCAAGCCCAGGCTCTGCAGGTAAGGCACCGCTGGCATCACGAACACTCCGGTCGACGCGGTGACCACACCCGTGACCAGCCCGCAAAGCGGTCCCAGCCAGCGCTCGTGTCCCGGGGCTACCTGCAAGCCCGGGCCGACCAACCCATACAACGCATAGACCAGCAAGGCGCCCCCCAGCGCGTGCGCAGCCCAGGGGCCACTGTTGATTCCCAGCCAGGCGCTGCCCAGCAAGGTGCCGACAAAAATCAATGCCAGCATCGGCCCCAGGCGGACCAACAACCCTCGCAGATGCCCGCCGCTGGCCAGCTGCCACAGGTTGGTGAGTGTCGAGGGCACGATCAACAACGCGGCAGCCTGCGCCGGTGGCATAGCCAGGCCCAACAGGCCCATGGCAATGGTCGGCAGGCCCAGGCCGATGACCCCCTTCACTGCGCCAGCCAGCAGAAAGGTCAGTACAACCAGCAACGAGAGTGCCGGGCCAATGTTCTGATAGAAAGCGAGCAAGGTCGTCATGGGCCGATGATGCCGTGCCCCGGGCGACGCGAGAATCTGCCATATACTCAGCCAGCCTCTTGCCAGGACAGAGCCACATGCATTTCGACCTGATCGACCTAAAGCTGTTCCAGCACACCCTGGAGTGCGGCAACATTACCGCCGGCGCCAGCCGCAGCCATCTGTCGCTGCCGGCAGCCAGTGCGCGCATTCGCGCCATGGAAGCATCGCTGGGCATTCCCTTGCTGGAACGTAACCGCCGTGGCGTACAACCAACGCCGGCTGGCCAGGCACTGTTGCAGCATGCACGGCTGATAACGCAGCAGGTCGAACGCCTGCAGTTCGACTTGGGACTGTACGCGCAAGGGCAGCAAGGCTAGGTGCGCCTGCTGTGCAACACCGCAGCGCTGACCGAATACTTGCCCGAACTGCTGGCCAGCTATCTGGCTGAGAACCCGGGCGTCAGCGTGGATGTGCAAGAGCTGCCGAGTTTGCGCATCGTGCAGGCAATTACCCAAGGCATGGCCGACCTGGGCATCGTGTCCACAGCCGCCCCCAGCGAGCACCTGCAGACCCGGCCGTTTCGAGATGACCCGCTGGTGCTGGTGACGCCACAGGGCCACCCCCTGGCCAGTGCGCTGGCGCCAAGCTTCGTCGACAGCCTGGCCCATGGCTATGTCGGCCTGGGGGCCGGCAGTGCATTGGGGTTGTACCTTGAAGAGCAAGCGCTGCACGAGGGGCAGCGCATGCAGGTCCGGGTGCGTGCGGAGGGGTTTGATGGGGTGATCCGCATGGTCGCGGGCGGGGCCGGAATCGGGGTGGTGCCGCTGGCAGCAGTACAGCGCTGGCAAGGCATGCTGCCGTTGCACTGGGTGGCGCTGCAGGAGCCATGGGCCAACCGCCGGCTGCTGGTGTGCGCACGGGATTTTGCGGCATTGCCGGGCTATGCCGCAGAACTGGTAGCCACCTTTACCGGCTGACGCGTAGGGCGCACACCACTGTCGAGGCAAACCGCCCGCCATAGCGCGGGCAGACACCTGGACGTCGAGCCCAGGCAACTGCGGCGCGGCCGTTGGGCCTATGGTGACCAGTCATTCAGCCAGTCACCAGGAGTTGTGCCATGTCCGATTTCATCACCGTCCTGCGCGAAACCTGCCCGACGCCGGTCGTGGACGCCACCAAGTGGAAGCGCATCGGCGGCGATCCGCACACCGTCAACCTCAATGCCTACCTGTCGGCCGACGGCAGCAAGATCATGGGCACCTGGATCTGCACCCCAGGCAAGTTCGAGGTCAACTACGATAAATGGGAGTTCTGCCACTTCCTCGATGGCTACTGCATCATCACCCCGGAAGGCGAAGAGCCCAAGCACCTGAAAGCGGGTGATGTGTTCGTGATCGAACCGGGCATGAAAGGTACGTGGGAAGTGGTCGAGACTGTACGTAAGTATTTCGTCTTCGCCTGACTTGCAGGCGCGGGTTTACCTGCTAATGCGGCGGTGAGGCTTCTGTCGCATTCGCGGGTGAACCCGCTCCTACTACGGCCGCGCACTACCTGTAAGCGTGGACAAAAAATATCGCGGAGCAGACGCCCTTCCCTCTGGTGCGCAGTTACAGAGGGAAGGCCACCTGGCCCGCGATGAAGTCCACCTCTTGCATCAATCCTTCTTGCGATAACCCTCGACGATGGCCGAGAAGTCCTTGCCACCCTCGCCTCGCAGGCTCATGGCCTGGTACAACTGCTGGGCAACGGCACCGAGAATCACCGGTTGGTGTGCCTGGCGTGCCGCTTCGGTGGCCAGCCCCAGGTCCTTGAGCATGAGTTCGGCGCCAAAGCCACCGGTGTAACCACGCGATGCCGGAGCGGTTTCGATGATGCCCGGCCACGGGTTGTAGGTATCCGAACTCCAGCAACGCCCGGTCGAACTGTTGATGATGCCGGCCAGCACCTTGGTATCGATGCCCAACGCGTTACCCAGGGCCATGGCCTCGGACACGCCGATCATCGAAATGCCTAGCAGCAGGTTGTTGCAGATCTTGGCGATCTGGCCGGTACCGACTTCCCCGCAGTGCACGATGTTGCGGCCCATCTGCTCCAGTACCGGCTTGAGGCTGGCGAACAACTCGGTACTGGCGCCGACCATGAACGTCAGGGTGCCGGCCGCCGCGCCGCCAGTACCACCGGAAACCGGCGCATCCCCCATGTCCACGCCCTTTGCCGCTGCGGCCTTGGACACGTCACGTGCGGTCTGTGGGTCGATGGTGCTGCAGTCAACGGTCGGCGTGCCAGGACGAATACCGGCCAGTACGCCGTCCTCGTTCAAGTACACGCTACGCACATGGGCTGCGGCCGGCAGCATGGTGATCACCAGCTCGCTGTTGGCCGCCGCGTCCTTGGGCGAGGGGCTGATCTGCCCGCCCAGTTCTGCCAGCTCGGCCAGCACGGCCTTGTTCAGGTCGAACAGGTTCAGCTGATGCCCGGCCTTGATCAGGTTGCGGGCCATGGGCGCGCCCATGTTGCCCAGGCCGATGAATGCGATACGCATGACGTACTCCTTAGCGCAGGCTAATGGTGGTGTTCACACCGTCGTTGACGCTGTCGTCATCGAACCAGCGAGCAGTGACGGTCTTGGTCTGAGTGTAGAACTGCACCACTTGCTTGCCGTACGGCCCCAGGTCACCGAGTTTGGAGCCACGCGAACCGGTGAAGCTGAAGAACGGTACGGGTACCGGGATCGGGATGTTGATGCCGACCTGGCCAATATCGATTTCGCTCTGGAACTTGCGTGCTGCCGCGCCGCTCTGGGTGAACAGGCCGGTGCCGTTGCCGAACGGGTTTGCATTGACCAGGGCGATGGCCTCGTCGAGCGTGTCGACTTCCAGGGTCACCAGCACCGGGCCGAAGATTTCCTGGGTATACACCTGCATGTCGGTCTTCACGCCCGAGAACAGGGTCGGGCCGACGAAGTTGCCTTGCTCATAGCCCGGTACCTTGACGTCACGGCCGTCGAGTTCCAGCTTGGCGCCTTCCTTGATACCGCTTTCGATCAGGCCCAGCACACGCTCCTTGGCACGCTTGGAAACCACCGGGCCAACGTCGGTGCCCGGCTCACAGCCAGCATTGACCTTGAGCTTGCTGGCAGCCTCCTTGATATCTGGCAACCATTCGCGGGCCTTGCCCACCAACACCGCCACCGAGGTAGCCATGCAGCGCTGGCCCGCCGCGCCAAAGGCAGCACCCACCAGCGCATTGATGGTTTGTGTGCGGTTGGCATCAGGCAACACCACCGCGTGGTTCTTGGCGCCCATCATTGACTGCACACGCTTGCCATGCTGGCTGCCAAGGTTGTAAACGTGCGTGCCGACTTCAGTAGAGCCCACGAAGGAAATCGCCTTGATGTCCTGGTGGGTGCAAATGGCATCCACCACCTGCTTGCCGCCGTGCACCACGTTCAGCACGCCGGCCGGTACGCCGGCTTCCAGCGCCAGCTCGACCAGAAGCATGGTCGACAGCGGGTCCTGCTCGGACGGTTTGAGCACGAAGGTGTTGCCGCAGACGATGGCCATGGGGAACATCCACAGCGGGATCATTGCCGGGAAGTTGAACGGGGTGATGCCAGCGCATACGCCGATCGGCTGGCGCAGGGTGTAGGTATCGACACCGCCGGCGACGTTCTCGGCGAATTCGCCCATCTGCAGGGTACCAATGGACGCAGCGTGCTCGACCACTTCCAGGCCGCGGAAGATATCGCCTTCAGCGTCGGCCAGGGTCTTGCCCTGCTCGGCGCTGAGCACCTGGGCAATGCGTTTGGTGTGTTCGCGGATCAGCGCCTGCAGCTTGAGCATGATGCGCATGCGCGCGCCGATCGGGGTGTTACGCCATGTCTGGAAAGCGCGGTGAGCAGCGGCCACGGCTGCATCGACTTCCTCGACGGTGGCGAACGGTACGCGCGCCAGCACCTCTTGGGTGGCCGGGTTGACGATGTCACGCCATTCGGTGGTTTTGGACTCGACCCACTGGCCGTCGATCAGCAGCTTGACCTGCTCGACCTTGGTGCTGTTAGGGGATTGCGGTGCGTTCATCTGCGTTCTCCTTGGAATTGTTGTCGGGACGAGATCGCCAGCGCCGGGCAAACGCGGGGTGGCGTCCTGAGGCTTGTTTCGAGTATAGATGTGCAAACATCCAACAAGAACGCACAAAAAAACCGGATCATCATGCAAAAAGACCTCACATCCCTGAGCGCGCTCAACTGGGACGATTTGAAGTTCTTCCTCGAAGTGGCTCGCACCCGCAAGGCCAGCAGTGCAGCCAAAAGGCTGAGCGTGGACTACACCACCGTGTCGCGACGCATCAGCTCGCTGGAGGGCGCGCTGGGCACCTTGCTGTTCGAAAAATCGCGGACCAACGGCTTTGTGCTGACCGCCGAGGGCCAGCGCCTACTGGGCTATGCCGAATCGATCGAGAGCACGCTGCACATGGCTTGCGAGCAGGTGTCCGGGTCGGGGGTGGCGTTGTCGGGCCATGTGCGCATGGGCTGCACGGAGGGCTTTGGCAGCTTTTTCATCACGCCGCAGCTAAGCCACTTCGTCGACGCCTACCCGGCAATTTCGGTGGACATCCTGCCGCTGCCGCACTTCATCAGCCTGTCCAAGCGTGAAGCGGACATCGTCATCGCGCTGGAGCGGCCCGAGCATGGGCCTTATGTGTGCTGCAAGCTGTGCGATTACCGCCTGCGGCTGTATGCCACCCAGGGCTACCTGGACAGCCACGCGCCGATCCGCCAGGTGACGGACCTGGCCAAACACCCCTTCATCAGTTACGTGGATGACCTGGCGTTCAGCTCCGAGCTGCTGTACCTGGCCAACCTGATCCCCAACGCCAGCGCACATTTGCGCAGTACCAGCGTGATCGCGCAGTACACGGCAGCGTTGCAGGGGCGTGGGCTGGCGATATTGCCGTGCTTCCTCGCCGCGCAGGACCCGCGATTGGTCACGGTGTTGCCGGAGGAGATCGAGGTGACGAGGCAGTTCTGGATGTATTGCCGGGAGGATTTGCGCAAGTTGAAGCGCATTACCCTGCTGTGGGATTACATCCGCGGGGTGACCGAGGCGAATGCGCCGTTGTTGATGGGGCAAACCCGCGAGATGCACTTTGCCCAGGACTGATGGGCCTGCGCATTTTCAAGGACAAGCACAGATCCTGTGGGGGCTTGCCCGCGAACACCGGCGAAGCCGTGCCAAGCACCGCGTCGCCTGCTTCGCGGGCACGCCCGCTCCCACAGGGGATATGTGACCGATGGGCCTGCGCATTTTCAAGGACAAGCACAGATCCTGTGGGGGCTTGCCCGCGAACACCGGCGGAGCCGGTGCCAGATACCGCGTCGCCTGCTTCGCGGGCACGCCCGCTTCCACAGGGGATATGTGACCGACGGGCCTGCACATTTCCAAGGACAAGCACAGATCCTGTGGGAGCGGGCTTGCCCGCGAACAGCGGCGAAGCCGGTGCCAGACACCGCGTCGCCTGCTTCGCGGGCACGCCCGCTTCCACAGGGGATATGTGACCGACGGGCCTGCGCATTTCCAAGGACAAGCACAGATCCTGTGGGGGCTTGCCCGCGAACACCGGCGAAGCCGGTGCCAGATACCGCCTTGCCTGCTTCGCGGGCACGCCCGCTCCCACAGGGGATATGTGACCGATGGGCCTGCACATTTCCAAGGACAAGCACAGATCCTGTGGGAGCGGGCTTGCCCGCGAACACCGGCGAAGCCGGTGCCAGGCACCGCGTTGCCCGCACCTACAGGGACTATGTGACAGCCCGAGCGGCAACGATCAGTAGGACGCTACCACGATGGACACCCGACGGTTCTCGGTACGCCCGGCGCTGGTGCGGTTGTCCGCTACCGGCTGGCTGCTGCCCAGGCCGCGGCTCTGAATGTTCTGCGCCTGCATGCCAATCCCCACCAACGCCTTGGTCACACTTTGCGCGCGGCGCTCGGACAGCTGCTGGTTATACGCCGCCTTGCCCGACGAGTCGGCATGCCCGTCCACCCGCACGCCCTGGATACCCACGCCCAGCAGCGCCTTGCCGATGCGCTCGACAATCGCCTGGCTCTGGCCGTTGAGGCTGTCCAGATCGCTGCCGAACAGCACTTTGCCAGACAAGTCGTAGGCCCAACCTTCATCGGTCGGGGTGAAACCTTCGCGCTTTAGCACGGCAATCTGTTCTGGGGTAAGGCCCTTTTGGGGTGCGCTCTGGCACCCCGTCAGCGCCAGCATGGCGAACAACAAGGCCCAAAGCGGAAAACGTAAAGCGTGCATCACGGGTTCAACTCCTGTTCCTGATTTCATTGGCGGACCGTTCCGTCTGCGCCACTTGCCAATGGCCACGGCGTTCGCGCTTGGCCTGGTACATTGCCGCATCGGCGGCATTCAGAAGACTGGCGGGGTCAGCGCCGTCATCCGGGTAATAGGCAATACCGACACTCAGCGAGGTGGAAACACTGCGGCCACTGTCCAGTTGCACCGGCAGCCTCATGCTGGCAACGATCTTCTCGGCAATGTGTTCGGCATCCTTGCGCGTATGCAAAGGCGTCAACAACACGGCAAACTCGTCGCCCCCCAGGCGCGCCACCAGGTCTTGCTCGCGCAACTGGGCGCGCACACGTTCGGCCACGCTGATCAACACCTCGTCACCCACGGCGTGGCCGAGGGTGTCGTTGATCTGCTTGAAGTGGTCGCTGTCGAGGAACAGCACTGCCAGGTGGTCCTGCTGGCGCGCCGCATTTCGCACGCTGCGGCTCAGGCGCCCTTCAAAGAAGGCGCGGTTGGGCAAGCCGGTCAGGCTGTCGTGGCTGGCCTGATGGGCCAGGGTCTGGTTTTCGCTCTGCAGGTGGCTATGCCACACCTCCAGTTCATCCAGCAGGGCATTGAAGTCGTTACCCAGCTCGTTCAGCTCGGCAATCGGCGCTTCTGGCACGCGCCGGTCGAAGCTGCGCTCGCGGCGGGCGGCATGGGCGACACTGGCCAGGCCACGCAGCGGGCGGGTGATATCGTTGAGCAGGCGCCGCGACAGATACTGGGCAGCCAGGGCGCTGAGGACCGTGCAGAACAGGATACCGGCCAAGCCACTGAGCAGGAACAGCAACAGGCTCCTGCCCTGGCCTGCCAGTTCGATATGCCCGACCTGCTGTTGCTGGTGCACGATCGGCAGAATGACCGGCTCATCCAGCAAGGCGCTGGCAACCTGCACCTCCAGCTGCGCAAGCATGCCGGTATTGTCGCGTTGCCAGTGCGCCAGTTGCTCGCCCTCGTTATTGAAGACCTTGGCCTCGGCCACTTCTTCGGTACTGGCAATAAACGCCAGCGATTCGTTGGCGGCGGCGCTGTCATCGAACACCACAGCCGCTTCTACGGTGTAGTTGATCGAGCGGGCGATCAACTGCAGGTTATGGTTGGCATAGACACGCAGGGCGAGCACGCCCAGCAGGGTGAGGGAGATACCCGCCAGGCCAACGGCAAGCAAGGCGACGCTGAGGTGGCCACGGCCCAGCACCGAGCGCAGGGTCGGGCGCACGGTACGCTTGCGGGTCGGCTTCATGGCTGCTCCGCCCGGCGCCGCGACAATTGCAGCACGCTGGGGTGAATGCGCACGCCAGAGCGTGCCACCGAGTCGAGATTGACTTCAAAGGCCACCTGCTGGTCGCTGACCCGCAGGCAGAACAGGCTGCCGACCGTGCAGGGGTCATCCGCCTCGCTGATGCTCAGCACCGGGTGGCCGCCGATACGCTGGAACAGCCGATCGCGCTGGCCCTGGTCAAGCTTGCCAATGTAGAGGGCATCGCAGGCCTGGGCGACCTGGGTGTCTTCTGCCAGCAGGCGCCGCACCTGCAGCGGCCGGCCGGACTCCTGGACATGGCCCTTGATGAGATCGTCGGCGTACTCGGTCGGGCCGACCAGGCACAGGCGTAAAGGAGAAGGTTCGACGGGCCAGCGGGCGTAACTGAAGATACCCAGTACTACCTGGGTGACTGCCTTGGCGCGTTGCTGTGCCTGGGCGGAGGTTGTGCCGGGGTCTGCCCGGGCAGCGCCTGCAGAAAGGAACAGGACGGCCAGCAATAGCGAAAGCGCACAGCTTGTCACTCGCCTTGCGGCCACGTTCATGTAGGAAATCCCTTGAAGCCCCTTCCGATATCGGCGCAACGGTAGCACATGGCCGCTTTATTGTAGGAGCGTGCGGCCACGTGTAATGGGTTTCATGGCCCTAGACCTGCTCGAGCATCAACCCGGAAATACGCCGTACTTTGCGCGCCACCGCTTCTTCGAAAATGCCTTGGCGTGGCTCGACCAGGCTGAAGCAGTGCTTGGCCCGAGTGATGCCGGTGTACACCAATTCCTTGGTCAGCACCGGGTTGAGCGCCTCCGGCAGCACCAGGGCAGTGTGGCTGAACTCCGAGCCCTGGGACTTGTGCACGGTCATGGCGAATACCGTTTCCACTTCGTTGAGCCGGCTCGGCAGAACGAACCGCACACCACCACTGCCGTCGTTGCGCGGGAAGGCCACGCGCAGCAGCGGCTGGCCATGCTCATCCGGCAGGCGCAGGGCAATACCGATGTCACCGTTCATCAGGCCAAGGCCGTAGTCGTTGCGGGTCACCAGCACCGGGCGTCCTTCGTACCAGGGCTGCTGGCTGTCGATCAGACCGGCATTGTGCAGCACTCGCGCCACCCGCTCGTTGAGGCCTTCGACACCCCAGGCGCCCCGGCGCACCGCGCACAGCAACTGGAAATCCTCGAAACTGCGCAACACCTTGCCCGCCCATTGCTCCCAGGCGGGGTCGTCAAAGGCGGTATCAAGTGCCGGCCGGTAACGGCCAAGGGTGCGCAGGTAGCTGCGATAGCCTTGCGGCCCATCGGTACCGCGGTTCAGACCGTCGAGTAACAGGCGGTCGAAAGCACGATCCTGTTCGTGCTTGAGCGACAGGCTGTGCACGTCGGCAGGCGGCGCGGCCAGCAGGTTGCGCGCCGCGTGAGCGTCCTGACGATTGACCAGTCTGGCCAGCTGGCCAATTCCGCTGCCCTCACCGAAACGCCGTGAAAAACGCAGCATCACCACCTGCTGGGCCAGCGGGTGACGCTGCTCATCGCCGGCCTTGAGGCCACTGCCGGCCAGCGACTCGCCACTGACCTGCTGAAGCCACGCTGCAGTCACCGGCGAGTAAAAGCCCTCCTCAGCATCCCGGCACAGGTCACCCAGCACCGCGCCCGCCTCGACCGAGGCCAACTGGTCCTTGTCGCCCAACAGCACCAGACGCGCCCGCGGCGGCAAGGCATCGAGCAGGTTGGCCATCATTTCCAGGTCGATCATCGACGCTTCGTCGACCACCAGCACATCCAACGGCAACGGGTTGCCAGCATGATGGCGGAAGTGCCGCGAGCCTGGGCGGCTGCCGAGCAGGCGATGCACGGTGCTGACTTCAGTAGGGATTTGCCCGCGTACTTCGGCGCTGACTTGCAGGCGCTCGACTTGCTGACCAATGGATTCGGTCAGGCGCGCAGCGGCCTTGCCGGTCGGTGCCGCCAGGCGGATGCGCAGTGGCCTGCCCTGCTCCACTGCCGGCGCCTGCAGCAACGCCAGCAGGCGCACCACGGTAGTCGTCTTGCCGGTGCCGGGGCCGCCAGTGATGATGCTGAAACCGGCCCGGGTGGCCAAGGCGCAGGCGAGCTTCTGCCAGTCCACCTGGCCAGCTGGCGCGCCGCCCTCGAACAGTTGCGCCAGACGCTCTGGCAGGTCCGCAGGCGGTGCTTCGGCCTGACTCAGGCGCTGGCGCAGGGCCTGGTCGATGCGCCGCTCGTAACTCCAGTAACGGCGCAGGTAAAGGCGCTCGCCACTGCGTACCAGTGGCCGCGATTGCTGGCCAGGCGCATCACCTGCGGCCACCAGCGGGCTGGCGCTGATGCGCTGAAGCCAGGCATTCAAGTCAAGGTTGGCCAGCAGTTGCGATGGCAGTAGCAAAGGGCCGATAAGGGCGTCACCTTCCGGCGGCAACGACAGGGCGAAATCAGGCTCGGCCAAGGTTTGTTGCAGGTCGAGGCAGACATGTCCGTGCCCCAGTTGGTGGCTGGCCAGCGCCGCTGCCAGCAATAGCAAGGGATCACTGCCGGGGGCGCGCTCTTCCAGGAACGACACGAACGCGCGGTCCAGGGCTCGTAGCCAGCCCCGCTCAACCCAGCGGTCGAGTAATTGCAGCAGGTCAGCGCTGTTGTGCTGCGGTGCCAGTGCCAGCAGGTGCTCGGCGTGCAACGGGGTGGGCAACAGGTCGACAAGGCTTCGGCTCATGGCGCAACTCCGGCAAACAGGTCCTGCTGTACCGGCGCGTGCTCGCCACGGAACAGCGCATCGAGGCTTTCGATCAGCTCACGCGGTGGCTTGGCGTGGTACACGCCGTGGCCGCTGCTGCTGGCACCGCGCAGGAAGATGAACAGGGCACCGCCAACATGGCGGTCATAATCGTAGTCCGCCAGCCGCGCGCGCAACTGGCGGTGCAGGGCCAGCAGGTACAGCACATACTGCAGGTCGTAGCGGTGCTCAAGAATCGCCTTTTCCATGGCCATGGCATCGTAGGCCTGGATGTCCGCACCCAGCCAGTTGGACTTGTAGTCGGTCACGTAGTAACGCCCGTCCAGCTCGAACGCCAGGTCGATGAACCCTTTGAACATGCCGTTGAGCACGGTCGGCTGCGCAGCTGGGCGCGCCAGACCGGGGTGGGTGTGGCGTGCCACCAGGCGATCGAGTTGTTCTGCGTCGACCCGGTGGCTGGCGAACCAGAACTCCATTTCGATCTGGTAATGACGCAGCTGGCCCAGCGTTACGCTCTGGTCGCTGCCCGGCAGCGGCAACGCCTCGCTCAGCAAACGCTGCATCCAGTGGCTCAGGGTGGGGATCCAGCCGGCCCAGTCACGGCGGTTGCAGCGCTGGCCAACGGTGCGCTCGATCAGTTGAGGGTTAGCGCTGACCTCGCTGAAGCCCTCACGGCCTGCCCACTCCAGCAAACCATGGAGGAAGGTGCCGGGGTTAGGCCCCCGCGGGAAGCGATGGATATCGCCGCTGTCGGCCGGGACCTCGCGCAACACCTGGGCATCGGGCGCCTCGTCATCCAGCAGTTGCTGTGCCTGCGAGCTGTCGGCGCCGAGGGTCTGATCGCCGACACGAAGGGCACTGTAGGAAGCGATCCACCAGTGCTCGGCAGCCGCATGGCGTGGCCTGCGTGCTGGCAGCAGCTCACGTTCGGCGTGTGGCATGCGATACATCTGCTCATCCGCCTGCGGCAGGCCTGGGCAAGTGATGTGCGGGCAACTTGCCGCCAAAGCCTGCAACCAGTCCGTCAGCTGCGCCGAGCCAGCCAAGGCAAGGCCGCCCCCCAGCAGGTAGCCAAACGCCGAGCGGTGCAGCTGCGAGCTCTTCAGATTACCGCGCTTGAGGTCGGCGACACCCAGCCAGCAAGCATGCTGGGCGCGGGTCAGGGCCACGTAGAGCAGGCGCAGGTCTTCGGCCAGGCGCTCGTCGTCAGCGCGCTCGATCTGCTCCTGGTCGGGTGTGAGGGTGAGGTGAGCGTTACCTTCGCTGTCATGCCAGGCCAGCGGCAGACGGCTACCATCCACCGGTTTGCTGGTGCAGATGAATGGCAGGTAGACCAAGGGATATTCCAGGCCCTTGGACTTGTGGATGGTCACCACCTTGACCAACTGTTCGTCGCTCTCCAGGCGCAGGATCTGCTCTTCACCGGCCTGCCCGGAACTGGCCAGATGCTCGGCCAGGTGGCGGATAAGCGCCTGTTCGCCGTCCAGTTCGCCAGCGGCCTGCTGCAGCAGCTCGGCCAGGTGCAGCAGGTTGGTCAGCACCCGCTCGCCATCACTGCGGCGGATCAGCGTGCGCGGTAGCTGGAAGTCATGCAGCAGGTGGCGCAACATCGGCAACACCCCCTGGCGCTGCCAGGTGTCGCGGTACAGGCGAAAACGCATCACCCAGCTTTCCCAGACCCGCTCGTCCTGGTTAAGCCGGTCCAGCGCAGCCAGCGACAGGCCCAGTGTAAGGCTTGCCAGAGCAGCCTTGAGCAGGCGCTCCGAGTCAGGCTCGGCGCATGCCTTGAGCCAGGCCAGCAGGTCGTGGGCTTCCTGGGCGGCAAACACCGAGTCCTTGTCGGACAGGTAGACGCTGCGCACCTCGCGTGCGGCCAGTTCGGCACGGACCATCTGCGCCTCATGGCCATCGCGCACCAGGATGGCAATGTCCGAGGGCAAGCAGGCGCGCAATTCGCCTTCGGCATTCTGGAACCCCGCCGTGCCCTGCTGGCCGCCATTGAGCAAGGCCACAATATGGCTGGCGCAGCTAGCAGCCAGTTGCTGGCGGTAGACGCTGCTGGAGACTGGCTCTTCACTTTCCAGCTGCCAACATTGCAGGGCTGCACTGACTTCACCGTCAATCAGCAGCTGTTCGCCACGCCCCTTGGCGCGCACTTCGATGAATGGCAGCGGGTTGTCATCGGCCTCGCGAAACAGGAATGCACCCCGCCCCGCTTCACGCGCCTCGGCCTGCAGGAACACCTGATTGACCGCCGCCACCATGGCTTTGCTGGAGCGGTAGTTGGTGTCCAGGCTGTGCAGGCGGCCGCTGGTAGCGCGTCGCGCGGCTAGGTAAGTGTAGATGTCGGCACCCCGAAAGGCGTAGATTGCCTGCTTGGGGTCGCCGATCATGAACAGACCGGTTTCTGCGCGATTTTCGCTGATCTGGTAGATGCGCTCGAAAATGCCGTACTGAACCGGGTCGGTGTCCTGGAATTCGTCGATCAGCGCTACCGGGAACTGCTCACGGATCAGGCTGGCCAGGCGCTCGCCGGCCTCGCTGGCGAGCGCGTGCTGCAAGCGCACGAGCATGTCGTCGAAGCCCATTTCTGCACGCCGGCGCTTCTCCACTTCGAAACGCGCCGATACCCAACTGGCGGCGTGCTCGAGCAGCGGGGCATCCGGGCTGTCCAGTGCCTGCAGTTGCTGCTGCAAGTGCTGCATGGCGTTGAGGGCTGGGTGCTCGGGAGGTTCTCCCTTCCAGGCCTCGGCCATGCCCGCCGGGGTCAGCCGGGTAAAGCCGGTGCCCAAGTCGAGCTCTACCAGTTGCTCATCGCTGGCCCAAGCGCAGAGCTTGTCGAACCAGGGCTCGAAGTAACGGGCTTGCATCTTGCGGCCGTCGACCTGTTTGGCGGCCAGCGCATCGCGGCAGATTTGCCGCAGTTCCTCGGCCCACTGTGCCCACGGCGCCTTGATCCGGGCCAACTGTGCACCCCGTTGCTGCAGCGATGCCTGGATCAATGCGGCGGGCTCTGGCCCATTCTGCTGGGCGCGCACACGGCCGAACAGTGGGCGAATGCGCGGCAGCAAGGCGTCGGGGCTCCCCCAGTTGCCGCGCACCCAGGCCAGTGCGTCCCCTTGCATCCCATAGCAGAAGCGCCGCCAGTAATCGCGCATGACCTGGCCCAACAACTCGCTGTGGTCGGTTTCCAGGGTCTGGGTGAACAGGCTGCCGCTGTCGAAGGCATGCTCGCGCAGCATGCGCTGGCACCAGCCATGGATGGTCGATACCGCAGCCTCGTCCATCCACTGCACGGCGATTTCCAACCGGCCGGCGCAACGCGGCCAGTTCTCTTGTGGGTAATCGTCACGTAGCTGGTGCAACAGCGGATCGGCACCATCCAGTTCGCCACGGAAGAACCGTGCGGCTTCAGCCAGGCGGGCGCGGATACGCTCGCGCAGCTCTTTGGTGGCGGCGTCGGTGAAGGTCACCACGAGGATCTGCGGTGGCAGCAGCTCGCGCTCGAAGCCCTGTTCGCCACCGTGACCGAGGATCAGGCGCAGGTACAGCGCCGAAATGGTGAAGGTCTTGCCCGTGCCGGCGCTGGCCTCGATCAGCTGGCTACCGTGCAGGGGGAAACTCAGTGCCAAAGGACGGTCCTGGGTCATGCGCCTTTCTCCGGGTTGCCCAAGGACTGCCAAGGGGCGGTGAACAACGGGCGATACAAGGTTTCGCACCAGCCTTCAAACGTTTCGTCAGCGGTGAGTGCTGCAAAGTCCCGGAACTGGCGGGCCAAGGCAATGCTTTCACTCCGTTCGCCAAAGCTGGTGCGTTCGTCGCCTTCGTAGGCGCGAGCTGCTGCGGCCATGGCTTTATCCGCATCGTCCTGGGCCAACCAGGCGAACGCGGTCTTGGCCGCGACTGGCAACGGCGCGTTCATTGCCGCCTGACGGGCCACCAACAGGTCGCCCAGCAGTTGCGCGGCCTGCGCTTGCGGCAGCGGTGCAAGCAACAGGGTCAGGTCACTGGCTACCAATGCACTGTTATAGGGGTAGCCCGCTGCACAGGCCGCCAGGTGCGTAACCCAGGGCGCGATAAGGCGGTGCCACTTCAGGTTGTTGCGCCCGGCACTGATGGTGTTGGGTACTGTGGTGATGCTGAGAAGGCTCTGATCTTCCGCCTGGAACACCCGGCCCAGCCAGCCCTCAAGTCGGTGCTGACCGTGCTCGAAATGCACTGGCAAAGCGCCCTCGACCAGCTGTGGCCAGCGTTGCAGCAATTGCTGGTGACGTTGCAGCAGGTCCGGCAGCGGTTCGATCAACTCGTTTTGCAGCAGTTCGCCGAAACCGGCTAGCGGCAGCAAACCGCAGGCCTGCAGGCGTCGGGCCTGGGCGCGCAAGGCTTGTTCGGCGTTGTCCGGTTCGGCCAAGGCGGCGCCAAGCAGGCTTTCACTGGCGCCGTAGCGTTGCAGGGTATCGAGGACGAAGGGCTCTTCGTCCGGGGTCGGCGCTTCCAGCGCCTCAAAGTACACCTTCAAGCGCTGGCTGAAGAAGTGGCGTACCGGGTGGCGCAAGAAGTCATTCAGCTGGTGCAGACTCAGGGCTTCAGCGTCCTGATAAGGCGGCAAGCCCGGCTCGCTCTGCGCGTCTGTCTCACCCTGCTGGTGCAGCACCTGCCATTCATGGGCATAGCTGAACAGTGGGCTGCCCTTCTGGAAGTACCGAGGGCTGAACGGCTGCAGCGGGTGCTCCTGGGTCAGTGCGTGCAACAGTTGCTCGCCCGGTTTCGCGGGCTGGCCCTGCTGCGCGTCGGCCAAATGCCAGCCCGCAGCGATGTGATCGCGCAACTGGCCGATCAGCACCGAGGCCGGGCGTTCGCTATTGTCGCGGATACTGCGCCCGACCCAGCTGACATACAGCTGGTCACGTGCTGACAGTAGCGCTTCAAGCAACAGGTAACGGTCGTCTTCGCGGCGTGAGCGGTCACCGGGGCGATAGTCGCTGGCCATCAGGTCGAAGTCCAGCGGTGGCTGCGCACGCGGGTAATCGCCATCGTTCATGCCCAGCAGGCAGACCACCCTGAACGGGATCGCGCGCATGGGCATGAGTGTGCAGAAGTTGACCGAGCCGGCGAGGAAACGTTGCGACAGCTTGCCCTGATCGAGGCCCGACAGCCAGGCTTCACGCACCACGGTAAGCGGTAGCGGGTCGTGCAGGCCGACGGTCTCGCACACCTCAAGCCAGCTATCGCGCAGATCCTGCAACTGCATCAACAGGAATTCATCACCCTCGTCCTCGGCGAGGAAGAACACGTGCAGCAAGGCATGCAGTCGTTCGCCCCACTGGCTGACGGTGGCTGGCTCGGACAGGGCCTGGCAGGCGACTTCGAGCGCATCGAGCAACGCGACCAGCGGGCCGATCAACGCCGCGTCCAGGCCACCGATTTCATCGTAGGGTTCAATGCCATCACAGGCCTCACCCACCCCCACGGCATAACCCAACAGCATGCGGCGCAGGCCGAAACGCCAACTGTTCTGTTCGAGCCCGGCGGGCAAGCCCAGGCTCGCCCGCTGCTCGGCGTCAAGGCCCCAACGGATGCCAGCGCCCTCGATCCAGCGGTGCAGCGTGGGCAGGTCGTTTTCGCGGATGCCGAAGCGGGCGCGGACTGCCGGCACGTCCAGCAGGTCGAGCACTTCGCTGACCGCGAAGCGGCTATCAGGCAGTTTGAGCAAATGCTCAAGCGCGATCAGCAAAGGCTCGCGACCACGCTGGCCCTGGTCTGTCAGGGTGAACGGGATGTAGCGTGGGTCGTTGCGCTGCAACTGGCCGAAGACGGCGCGGATATGCGGCGCGTAAGTGTCGATGTCCGGCAGCATGACGATCACGTCGCGCGGGCGCAAAGTCGGGTCGGCGCTGAAGCGGGCCAACAGCTGGTCGTGGAGGATCTCCACTTCACGTTGCGGGCTGTGCGCGATATGGAAGCGGATCGAGCGGTCTTTTGTGGTGTCGACTGCCGGCCACCGTTCGCGGCTCTCGGCGAGCGGGCGCAATTCCAGGATGTCGTCCTGCAGTTCGTTGAGCAGCGTGGTGGGCGAACCGTCGCTGAACAGGTCGATGCGGCCGTCGCTGAACACGCCCTGGTAGCTGCCCGGGTCATCATAGCTGTCGAGCAGGTTGATGTAGTCGCGGCCTTGTTTACCCCAGGCAGCCAGCAATGGGTGGGCATGCTGGTGCAGCGTCTGGTCGTCCAGTTGCAGGGGCATGCCTTGCTTGCGTTGCTGGCGTTTGTACTGGTGGCGCAACAGGTCCTTGTCGGCAACGATATCGGCCCAGTGGTGGCGGCATGGGTTGTGTACGCACAGCAATACCTGACTGAAACGCGACAGGCCTGCCAGTGCTTCCAGGGCCTGGGCCGGCAGCGAAGAGATACCGAACACGATCACCCTCGGTGGCAGCCCGGCAGGCGCCTGCTCCAGGCTGTTGATGCGCTCGATGAAACGTTGGTGTACCCCGGCGCGGCTTTGCGCCATGCCTTGCTCGCCAACATCCTCCAGCAATGCTCGCCACAACTCGGCTTGCCAGCGGTTGCCTGGCGGCAGAACTTTGCGCTCGCCGCGGGCCGTGTTGATGACGTGCTCACCAGTGGCCCAGTCCTTGAGCCAATCGGCGCGGTAGACCTGGTACTGGTCGAACAGGTCGGCCAAGCGCTCGGCGAGCTGGTAGCGCTTGCGCAAGTCACTGTCATCGGTGAGGAAGCGCCGCAGTGGCTCGAAATGCGGGCGCTCGATGAGTGCTGGCAACAGGCGCATCAGGCGCCAGGTCAGGGGTGCCTTGTCGAGCAGAGACACTTCGGGGATTTCGCTACGGCCAAGCACGCTGCGGTAGAGCTGCCACATAAAGCTACCGGGCAGTTGTACATCGATTGCAGCAGCGATGCCGCAGCCGCCCAGGTCATCGTCTAGCGGATCTTCAGCCAGGGCCAACTTGAGCCATTGGGCAATGCCATTGCTTTGAACCAGGGCAATTTCGTTTTCCAGAGGCGCCAGCGGGTAGCGACGCATCCAGCTCACTACCAGGCTACGCAGGTCGTCGAGGCGGTTGCCGTGGACGATCATGAAGCCAGGGTGGAGATGGGCGGTGTTGAGCATCGGAAGATCTCTGGAGGCACTGATGGCTGAGAGGGGAACGATATCACGCGTACAGGAAACGGCCGAATGCCATCAGGCCGCGAGAGCGGGCGTCCCCGCTCCCGCAGTGATTCGCGCAGGTCGAATTTTTTT
>NZ_JBAMDI010000080.1:0-53051 GCF_036961695.1 Pseudomonas sp. CGJS7
TTCGGCACGGTCACACCGCCGCTTGCACCGACGATGTCGGCACCCGGATCGGTGTTCGCCACGATCAACGCAGCAGTCACCTTGACCGTCACCGTGGTGCTCGAGCAGTTGCTGGTCGGGTTGAGCTTCTCGCAGATCTGATAGGTCAGCACGTAGTCGCCCGCCGGAGTACCCGGCGCCACGCTCACCGCGCCCGTCGCCGCATCCAGCGTCACGCCCGGATGGGTCGAGGAAACGGTGGTCAGGTTGACGTCGGCCGCATTCACCGGCTGACCGTTGAGCGTGTCGTTGGCCAACACGTTCGGCACCGTCACGCCGCCGCTTGCACCGACGATGTCCGCGCCCGGATCGGTGTTCGCCACGATCAACGCAGCGGTCACCTTGACCGTCACCGTGGTGCTCGAGCAGTTGCTGGTCGGGTTGAGCTTCTCGCAGATCTGATAGGTCAGGACGTAGTCGCCCGCCGGAGTACCCGGCGCCACGCTGACCGCGCCGGTCGCCGCATCCAGCGTCACGCCCGGATGGGTCGAGGAAACGGTGGTCAGGTTGACGTCGGCCGCATTCACCGGCAAGCCGTTGAGCGTGTCGTTGGCCAGCACGTTCGGCACCGTCACGCCGCCGCTTGCGCCGACGATGTCCGCGCCCGGATCGGTGTTAGCGACGATCAGCGCGGCGGTCACCTTCACCGTCACCGTCGTCTCCGAGCAGTTGCTGGTCGGATTGAGCTTCTCGCAGATCCGGTAGGTCAGGACGTAATCGCCCGCTGGGGTACCCGGCGCCACGCTCACCGCACCCGTCGCCGTATCCAGGGTCACACCCGGATGGGTCGCCGAGACGAAGCTCAGGTTGATGTCGGCCGCGTTGACCGGCGAACCGTTGAGCGTGTCGTTGGCCAGCACGTTCGGCACGGTCACGCCGCCGGTCGCGCCGACGATGTCGGCACCCGGGTCGGTGTTAGCGACGATCAGCGCGGCGGTCACCTTCACCGTCACCGTCGTTTCCGAGCAGTTGCTGGTCGGATTGATCTTTTCGCAGATCCGGTAGGTCAGGACGTAATCGCCCGCCGGAGTGCCCGGCGCCACGCTCACCGCACCGGTCGCCGTATCCAGGGTCACGCCCGGATGGGTCGAGGACACGGTGGTCAGGTTGACGTCGGCCGCATTCACCGGCGCGCCGTCCAACAGATCGTTGGCCAGCACGTTCGGCACGGTCACCCCGCCGGTCGCGCCGACGATGTCCGCGCCCGGATCGGGGACCGCATTGATCGCGGCCTTGCCCACCTGCACCGCGACATCGGCCTCCGAACAGTTGGTCGGATCGGCAATTTCGCAGATGCGGTAACGCAGGGTGTAATTGCCCTCCGGCGTGCCCGGCGCGACATTCACCGCGCCGGTGGCCGGATCGATGGTCACATTCGGATGGGTACTGCTGACCGAGCTGATCGTCACCGTGCCGACGGTGGCCGGCTGGCCATTGAGAGTGTCGTTGACCAACACATTCGGAACGGCGGTGCCGCCCGCGGCGCCGCTGGTCACGCCGCCGCTGTCGCCCTGGGCGTTGATCGGACGGCTCAGCACCGGCGTGGTAACGCTCGCGGTGACCGGCGTGGTGACTTCGGTGGAAGTCACTTGCGCGGTGTTGACGATCTCATTGTTGTTGACGTCGGTCAGGGTGACCTGATGGGTACCGGTCAACTCACATTCCGCGCCGACCGCCAGCGTCGCGCAGGTCTGGCTGTTCGGGGTGAGCTGAGGATCGCTGATCACCACATTGTTGAGGGTCACGTTGCCGGTGTTGGTCGCGGTGACGGTATAGGTCAACACGTCGCCCAGCGTCACCGTGCCGCTGCCGTCGTTGTCGGCATTGATCGGCGGATCCTTGCGCAGACCCAGCTTCGGGGCGGCGACCGGGGTCGGCGTCGCGGTCGAGCTGTTGTTGCCCGGGGTCGGATCGAGCGTGCTCGCGGTGACCGTCGCGGTGTTGACGTAAGTACCGGTTTCCAGAACGCGCGCATCGATGGTCAGGGTCTGGCTGGCGCCGACCGCGAGCGTGCCCACGGTCCACGCGCCGCTGCCGCTGTTGTAGTTGCCGGAGCTGGCCGAGACGAAGGTATAGCCGTTGGGCAAGGGGTCGTTGACGACCACATCGGCCGCCGCGGACGGACCGGTGGCGTTGCTGACGGTGATGGTGAAGGTCACCACCGAGCCGATCAGCGGATTGGTCGGATTGACCGTCTTGGTAACCGACAGATCGGCGCGTTCGGTGACCGTGTCGGTATCGGTGATCGGGCCGACCGGGGTCGGATCGGTGGTGCCCGGGGGCAGAGTCGCGGTCACGGTGTTGGCGACGCTGCCGCTGGTCGCGGTCACGTTGGCGATCACGGTGAAGGTCAACTGGCCGCCCGAAGGCAGGCTCGCCACGGTCACGCCGCTTTCGAAGTTGGCCACGGTCACGGCCGGGCAGACCGCGCTGCCGCCGGTCACCGAGCAAGACACGCTGGTCTTGGCCAGGCCGGTCGCCGCCGGGTCGGTCACCACGGTGCCATCGGCCGCGCTCGGGCCGTTGTTGGTCAGCACGATCGTGTAAGTGGTGGTGCCGCCCGCATCCACGGCAGCGGTGCCGTTGGTCTTGGTCAGGGTCAGATCCGCACGCGGATCGACCGTGTCGGTGTCGGTGATCGGACCGGTCGGGGTCGGATCGGTGGTGCCCGGCGGCAGGGTCGCGGTCACGGTATTGGCGACGCTGCCGCTGGTCGCGGTCACGTTGGCGTTAACAGTAAAGGTCAATTCGCCGCCCGAAGGCAGGTTGGCCACGGTCACGCCGCTTTCGAAGTTGGCCACGGTCACGGCCGGGCACACTGCGCTGCCGGCAGTCACCGTGCAGGACACGCTGGTCTTGGTCAGACCGGTCGCCGCCGGATCGGTCACCACGGTGCCATCGGCCACGCTCGGGCCGTTGTTGCGCAACACGATGGTGTAAGCAGTGGTGCCGCCCGCGGTCACGTTGTTGGTGCCGTTGGTCTTGGTCAGCACCAGATCGGCGCGCGGATCGACAGTGTCGGTGTCGGTGATCGGACCGGTCGGGGTCGGATCGGTGGTGCCCGGCGGCAGGGTCGCGGTCACCGTGTTGGTGACGCTGCCGCTGGTCGCGGTCACGTTGGCATTGACGGTGAAAGTCAGCTCGCCACCCGAGGGCAGGTTCGCCACGGTCACACCGCTTTCGAAGTTGGCCACGGTCACGGCCGGGCACACCGCGCTGCCGGCAGTCACCGAACACGACACGCTGGTCTTGGTCAGACCGGTCGCGGCCGGATCGGTCACCACCGTGCCATCGGCCACGCTCGGGCCGTTGTTGCGCAACACGATGGTGTAGGCGGTGGTGCCGCCCGCGGTCACGTTGTTGGTGCCGTTGGTCTTGGTCAGCACCAGATCGGCGCGCGGATCGACGGTGTCGGTGTCGGTGATCGGGCCGACCGGGGTCGGATCGGTGGTGCCCGGGGGCAGAGTCGCGGTCACCGTGTTGGTGACGCTGCCGCTGGTCGCGGTGACGTTGGCGTTGACGGTGAAGGTCAACTGGCCGCCCGAAGGCAGGCTCGCCACGGTCACGCCGCTTTCGAAGTTGGCCACGGTCACCGCCGGGCAAACCGCACTACCGCCGGTCACCGTGCAGGACACGCTGGTCTTGGTCAGACCGGTCGCGGCCGGATCGGTCACCACGGTGCCATCGGCCGCGCTCGGGCCGTTGTTGGTCAACACGATGGTGTAAGCGGTGGCGCCGCCCGCGGTCACGTTGTTGGTGCCGTTGGTCTTGGTCAGGGTCAGATCCGCGCGCGGATCGACCGTGTCGGTGTCGGTGATCGGGCCGGTCGGGGTCGGATCGGTGGTGCCCGGCGGCAGAGTCGCGGTCACGGTGTTGGTGACGCTGCCGCTGGTCGCGGTCACGTTGGCGTTGACGGTGAAGGTCAGTTCGCCGCCCGAAGGCAAGGTCGCCACGGTCACGCCGCTTTCGAAGTTGGCCACGGTCACGGCCGGGCACACCGCGCTGCCGGCACTGACCGTGCAGGACACGCTGGTCTTGGCCAGGCCGGTCGCCGCCGGATCGGTCACCACGGTGCCGTTGGCCACGCTCGGGCCGTTGTTGCGCAACACGATGGTGTAGGCGGTGGTGCCGCCCGCGGTCACGTTGTTGGTGCCGTTGGTCTTGGTCAGCACCAGATCGGCGCGCGGATCGACGGTGTCGGTGTCGGTGATCGGACCGGTCGGGGTCGGATCGGTGGTGCCCGGCGGCAGGGTCGCAGTCACCGTATTGGTGACGCTGCCGCTGGTCGCGGTCACGTTGGCGTTGACAGTAAAGGTCAATTCGCCGCCCGAAGGCAGGTTGGCCACGGTCACGCCGCTTTCGAAGTTGGCCACGGTGACGGCCGGGCACGCCGCGGTACCCGCGGTCACCGTGCAGGACACGCTGGTCTTGGTCAGACCGGTCGCGGCCGGATCGGCGACGACGGTGCCGTTGGCCACGCTCGGGCCGTTGTTGCGCAGCACGATGGTGTAAGCAGTGGTGCCGCCCGCGGTCACGTTGTTGGTGCCGTTGGTCTTGGTCAGCACCAGATCGGCGCGCGGATCGACCGTGTCGGTATCGCTGACCGGGCCGGTCGGAGTCGGATCGGTGGTGCCCGCCGGCAGGGTCGCGGTCACGGTGTTGGTGACGCTGCCGCTGGTCGCGGTCACGTTGGCGTTGACAGTAAAGGTCAATTCGCCGCCCGAAGGCAGGTTGGCCACGGTCACGCCGCTTTCGAAGTTGGCCACGGTCACGGCCGGGCACGCGGCAGTACCCGCGGTCACCGTGCAGGACACGCTGGTCTTGGTCAAACCGGTCGCCGCCGGATCGGCGACGACGGTGCCGTTGGCCACGCTCGGGCCGTTGTTGCGCAACACGATGGTGTAAGCGGTGGTGCCGCCAGCGGTCACGTTGTTGGTGCCGTTGGTCTTGGTCAGCACCAGATCGGCGCGCGGGTTGACGGTATTGGTGTCGACGACCGTACCGGTCGGCGAAGGATCGGTGGTGTTGGGCGGCAGGGTCGCGGTCACCGCGTTGGTGACGCTGCCGCTGGTCGCGGTGACGTTGGCGTTGACGGTGAAGGTCAACTGGCCGCCCGAGGGCAAGGTCGCCACGGTCACGCCGCTTTCGAAGTTGGCCACGGTCACCGCCGGGCACACCGCGCTGCCGCCGGTCACCGAGCAGGACACGCTGGTCTTGGTCAAACCGGTCGCCGCCGGGTCGGTCACCACAGTGCCGTTGGCCGCGCTCGGACCGTTGTTGGTCAGCACGATGGTGTAGATCGTGGAGCCCAACGCGTCCACGCTGGTCACGCCGTCGGTCTTGGTGAGGGTCAAATTCGCGACCGCGGCCAAGGTGTTCGAATCGGTCGCCGAGCACTCGCCGTTGGCGTTGTTGAAGGTACCGCCGTTGGCGCTGCACGCCGTGTCGACGTTGGTCACATCGGTCGGCGGCCGGATCGTCGCGGTGTTCCGCAGCGGATTGGCGAATTGCGCCATCGCCGGCAAAGCGGCCAGGGCCAACACGGTCGAGAGCAATACACGCACTCCGGTACGAGCGATGCGCGATCCAGTGGAGGCGTCGCCGCGAGCGGACGACTGACTGGCCGGAGTACGAGTAATGACGTTGTTCATGCGTTGGCCCAAACAGGAGTTCGGTAAGCGCCGGACGACATCGCGCCCATCGCTCGAAGGCGATGTCGCGACGCCACCGGACGGTGGGTCGACGTGTTGCTGCGGGTTTTTCGTATTGCGGGTCGTGCGGGTACGGCGAGTGCCTAATGCATGGGCGAACGCTGAGCGCTCAAGCCCGGAACGGCTCTACATCCACTTGAAGCACGTGCCGATGTTCAGGCGCGTTCGCGGTGGAACCACCACTGGGACTACCGCTTGGAATCGGCTCGGCTGACTTCGCCGCGCTTATCCGACCGGCAAAACCTGGCTGTTCGAATCGCATGGGACGGGAGCCGTCAGACGCCGGCCGCAACGCAGCCGATCGACCAACAGCAGGAAACCGCCGGATGGCGGCCGGACCAACGACATCCCCGTGGATACCGATCTTCAGCCCCTGACACGTCACGACGTGCCCCCCTTTTTTCCACGTAACCGGCACGTCCTCGTACGGACGAACCTGCCGATAGATGCACGGAACTGCTTTGCAACCCCTAACGCCAATACGCGTTTCGCACTGCTGCACAGGACAACAGGCAAATAGTGTGCCACCCATCACATTCTTATTTCAACACAAGTCACAATCAAAACAAGAAATCGGCCACATAAAAGTGACCTTGCGGGTCAAAAAAGTGACCCGCCTGGGCAGCTTTGGTCGTCGCCGAAAAGCCTTCGACCGGCACCGCGCGCATCGTCCCTGATCACTTTCGCGGCAAGCTGAATGTGCTTACCTAGGTGGAAATTAACGTTATCTATGCAGAAGCAGCGTGAAATAACGAAAGGAATTTGATCGCAAAGAAGCTCAAAAAGAACGCAAATTCTCCGCAAAATCGGATACTTGCGAGTTCAGCGTTTTCAGCTGGAAGGACCGACTCAGTCACGTTTGCGCCCGCTCGCGGCAAGCTGAGATCGAGGGCGACGCAGGCCCTATAATTCACGTCCCAACGATCCGGCCGCCCCATGTCCTCCAGCGCAACGACCCTGTCTGTCCTCGATCTGGCAAGCATCCAGTCCCTGGCCCGCGACGACATGGGCGCCGTGGACGCGCTGATCCGGCGGCGGCTGGCCTCGGACGTGGTGCTGATCAACCAGGTCGCCGAGTACATCGTCGGCGCCGGCGGCAAGCGCCTGCGGCCGATGCTGTTGCTGCTGGCGGCCGGGGCGCTCAACCACCGCGGCCCGCAAGCGCACCAACTGGCCGCGGTGATCGAGTTCATCCACACCGCGACCCTGCTGCACGACGACGTGGTCGATGAGTCCGATCTGCGCCGCGGCCGCCGCACCGCCAACGCGGTCTGGGGCAACGCCGCCAGCGTGCTGGTCGGCGACTTCCTGTATTCGCGCAGCTTCCAGTTGATGGTCGAACTGGATCGGCTGGAGGTCATGAAGATCCTCGCCGACACCACCAACCAGATCGCCGAGGGCGAAGTGCTGCAGTTGCTGCACGTACGCAACCCGGATACCGATGAGCCGGCGTACCTGCGCGTGATCGAACGCAAGACCGCGGTGCTGTTCGCCGCCGCGACCCGCCTGGGCGCGGTGCTGGCCGGAAGCGACGCCGCGACTCAACAACGTCTGCACGACTACGGCATGGCGCTGGGCTACGCCTTCCAGATCGCCGACGACGTGCTCGACTACGCGTCCGACGCGCAGACCCTGGGCAAGAACCTCGGCGACGACTTGGCCGAAGGCAAGGCGACGCTGCCGCTGATCCACGCCATCGCCCACAGCGACGACGCGGTGCGCGCGCGCCTGCGCGCGGCGGTGGAACACGGCGACACCGACGCCATGCCCGAGGTGCTCGCGGCGATCCACGCCAGCGGCGGCCTGGACTACAGCCGCAAGCGCGCGCAGGACTACGCCGACGCCGCCGAAGCGGCGCTGGAAGGTCTGGACGACAACGACTACACCGCGGCGCTGCGCGGCTTGGCGCGGTATGCGGTGAGCCGCGATCACTAAGCGCGATCGCGGATTTGCCTTGTAGGAGCGGCGCGAGCCGCGACCGCGACAAAACAACTACGCCGAAGCTTTCACGGAAGTTGTTTTGTCGCGGTCGCGGCTCGTGACCGAAGGAAATCCCCGTGGGACGCCGCTCCTACAGGGGGCTATCCATCAACTCCGGCGATTTGTCGCGCGACGCGAAGCGTTCGCGGGCTTAGTCCTGCCTGCCGAACCGCTCGACGAAGAACGCGCGCATCGCCGCGAACGAACGCTTGGCCGCGCGCGCGTCGTAACGGCAGTTGTCGCCGACCGGCGCATCGGCGTCTTCGATCTGCGAGAAGCAGTGCACCGCGCCGCTGTAGTTGACGAATTGCCAGTCGGCGCCGGCTTCGTTCATTTCCTTTTCGAACGCGACGATGTCTTCCTGCGGCACCGACTTGTCGGCGGCGCCGTTGAGCACCAGCACCGGCGTGTTGACCTTGACGCCGTTGCTGGGCAAATGCGACTTCAGCCCACCATGGAAACTCACCACACCGGCCAGGTTGGCGCCGGTACGCGCCAGTTCCAGCGCCGCCGATCCGCCGAAGCAAAAGCCCAGCGCGCCGATCTTCGCCGTCGCCACCGGCGCGCTCTTGTCCGCCTTCAACGCTTCCACCGCCGCGTCGACGCGCTTGCGCAAAGTGGCGCCGCCGTCGGCATAGGCCTTGCCGACCGCGGCCTTGGCTTCGGTCTTGTCCTTGGGCCGCACGTCCTTGCCGTAAACGTCGGCGACCAGCACCACGTAGTCGTCGCCGGCGATGTCCTTGGCCATGCCGATGGCGTTGTCGGTCACGCCCATCCAGTTGGGCACCATCACCAGGCCGGGGCGTTTGATCGCGTTGACGTCGTCGTACACCAGCACGCCGCTGAAGACCTCCTCGCCGACCTTCCATTCCAGGGCGCGGGTCTTGACCGCGGCGAAAGCGGGCGTGGCGCAAACGGCGAGCAGCAGGACGGCGACGGGACGGCGCATGGCGAGGCTCCGATGGGCGGTGACGGGAGACTAGCGTGTTGCGGTGGCGTGTGCGTGATGAAGGCAGGAGTGAGCGTAGAGGAGTGAGGAGTGAGCGATGAAGGCGGCGCCGCTCTTGCTCACTCCTCACTCCTCTACGCTCACTCCTGCCTTCACCCCATGCCCAAGCCGGCGATGGCGCTGATCGCCTCGGGATCGAACCCGGCCAGTTCGGCGAAATGGCGGCCGCGCGCGACGTAATCGCGGTACGGGCCGAAACTCGGCGCGCCGGGCGACAACAGCACCACCCCGCCCTCGGCGCCGAGCGCGGCGCGGGCCTGGGCCATCGCCTCGGCGAGATCGCCCGCCGCGCTCAGGGCGAAGCCGCCCTCGCCCGCCACCGCGGCCAACAATTGATGGATGCGCGGCCCGTTCTCGCCCATGGTGACGATCGCCAGCGGCGCGCGCGTGCGCATCGCCTCGGCGAACCCCTGCCATTCCACGCCGCGGTCGTGGCCGCCGACCAGCAGCGCGATGCGCCGGCCGGCGTAACACTCCAACGCCGCCAGGGTCGCGTGCGGCGTGGTGCTGATCGAATCGTTGATGTAGGCGATGCCGTCGCGTTCGCCGATGGGCTGCAGGCGATTGGGCAGCGGACGGAAGCTGGCCGCGTGCGGCGCCAGCGGCACCGCGTCGAAACCCAGCGCTTCGATCGCGGTCAGCACCGCGCACAGATTGCCGCGGTTATGCCGTCCCGGCAGCGGCAGCGCCGAGGTGTCCATGACCTCGCGATCGCCGCGCCACAACACGTCGCCGCGCAGATGCCAACCGGCGGCATCGCCGAACCAGCGGATCTCGCTGTCGGGCAAGCGCAGCGCCGACAAGGTCGCATCGTTGGCGTTCAAGACCGCGATCCGCGGCTTGGCCTCGGTCAGCAGCTTCAGTTTGTCTTCGACATAGCGCGCTTGCGAACCGTGCCAGTCCAGATGTTCGGGATAGAGGTTCAACACCACCGCGATCTGCGGCCGCGCGCCGCCGGCGGCGACGTCGCCGGTCTGGTAGCTCGACAGTTCGATCGCCCACAGCTCCGGCGGCGGCGTCGGATCCAGCACTTCCAGCAACGGCACGCCGATATTGCCGACCAACGCGGTGCGATGGCCGCCGGCGCGCAGCAGATGCGCCAACAGCGAGGTGGTGGTGCTCTTGCCCTTGGTGCCGGTGACGCAGACGGTGCGGTCGTCGGCGTGTTCGCCGAACCACAACGCGGTGCCGCCGATGAAGCGCGTGCCCTGCGCCGCGGCGGTCAACGCCTCAGCGCGATACGGGCTGATTCCGGGCGACTTGATCACCCAATCGAACGCGCTCAGGCGCTCGGCGCTGGCGTTGTGCTCGATCGACAAGCGCGGATCGTTGGCGCCGCGCGCGTCGGCGGCTTCTTCAGGCGAACAGAACAGCGTCAGCGCCAGTTCGGGCAGGCGCGAGCGGATCGCGCGATAGGCCGCGCGCCCTTCCCGGCCCCAGCCCCACAGCGCGACGCGGCTGCGGTCAAGCTGCGAAATACGCACGCAACCGCTCCCACAACCGCGGCGGCAGGCGCTGCTCATCGTCCAGCGCCAGCAACGGCTCGATGCGCAGATCCTCGCTGGCCAACTGCGGCCGGATCTCGCGGGCGAAGCGTTCGACCAAGGCGTCCTCGCGCCATTCCGGCCGCTCGGCCAACGCCGCCATCGCCGCGCGCGATTCGCGGCCTTCGCCGACGCATTCGAACGGCTTGTGATTGCGGTATTCCAGTAACGCGTCGAAGCCGTCGGTCTGGGCCGGATCGTCGAGCAGGTTGCGGCCGAAGATGCCGACCAAGCGCGGCTTGGTCATGAACGGCGCCAGCGCCAGGAACACGAAGTGGCACTTAGGGCACACCCCGCACCAACGACTCGCGGGCCGCTCGCCGAGAATATGGAAATTGCGGTTGCAGCTGCTGAAATGCGCGTCGTAGCGATCGCTGCGGGCGAACTGGCGCGCCACCGCCAACTCGCTGAGCGGGCGCAGCAGCGAGTAGTAATGCAGATCCGCGGCGACATGGCGCTGGACGTAATCGCCGAAGGCTTGTTCGCAGGCCCAGCCCTTGGACCACTGGTGATTCACCTCGCCGGTGCCTTCGATCAGGCTGCCGTAACTGGCCGAGCGCTCGTTGGAAAACACCACCTGGTCCACGCCGTGCAGCAGCGCCGCCAACACCATGATCGCCGAGTTGACCACGGTCACCGGGATGTGGCCGTTGTAAGCGCCCTGGCGGTTGAGTTCGAACAACTGCGGCGCCAGCGCGCGGCCCAGGTTGAGCGTGGGCAGGTCGGTGCGCTGGGCGCAGGCGGCGATCAGTTGCGAGCCGCCGATCCAGGTGACGGTCTGGGCGATGTCGTGGGCGCGCAGGGCTTCGATGCTGACCAGCGAGTCCTTGCCGCCGCCGATGGCGACCAGCGCGTGTTCGCGCAGGCCGAGCGCGGGGGCTTGGCTGCCCTGGGTCGAAGTCCCCACCGGGAACCGAATCTTTCCGTGCAGATTCAGCCCGTTGCGGTAAGCGAATTCGCCCAGCCCGTTGACGTAAATCAACTCCAACAACGCCGCCGTATCGGCATCGATCGCATACGCATCGATCCGAATCTCTTCCGGCACCGCCGCCTTGTAGTAACTGACGCCGGCGATCAAATGCAGCAAGCGCAGCGCCTGCTCCACCGCCTGCGCGCGCGCGCCGTCGAGCGCGAACGGCGCGCCCGGCACGGTGATGGTTTCCACCAGTTCCGGGCCGTCGTCGAAGGCATAGACCAACTCGGCCACACCGGTGGCCGCATCCAGGCCGCAGCGGACGAAACGGAAGGCGCGAACGGCGTCGCGTTGGAATTGAGCGCTCACAAGCGTTTTCCCGAAATCGTAGCGATGCGCGCGAAGGCGGCGGTCAGGATCGGTTTCATTCGATCACCTCTTCCACCGGCAGCGCGCGCAGGTTGTAAGTGTTGGCCATCGCCATGCCGTAAGCGCCGGCGTCGGCGACCAGGATCGTGTCGCCTTCCTCGGTGGCGACCGGCATCGGCCGGCCGCGCCCGAGCACGTCGCTGCTCTCGCACACCGGGCCGACCACGTCGAACGCGGCCAGTTCGGTATCGTCCAGGCGGCTGAGGTTGTGGATGCCGTGGTAGGCCTCGTACATGGCCGGACGCATCAACGCGTTCATGCCGGCGTCGCAGCCGATCCGGCGCACGCCGTCCTTCTCGACCACCTGGGTCACGCCCAGCAGCAGCACGCCGCTTTCGGCGACCAGGTAACGGCCGGGTTCGATGATGAGCCCGTAACGCGGATACGCGGCCTTGATTTCGTCCAGGCCCGCGCGCCATTGCGGCAGATCGAAGCTCGGCGCCTCCGGCGTGTACGCCACCGGCAAACCGCCGCCGATGTCGATGGTCTCGATGGTGCCGACGCTGTCGGCCAGGCCGGCCAGGCTGGCGTAGACGCCGCGCCAGTGCTGCGGATCGTCGATGCCGCTGCCCAGGTGCGCGTGCAAACCGCTGATGCGGATGTCGAGCTTGCGCGCCTCTTCGATGAACGCGTCGAACCGCGCCAGCGGCAGACCGAACTTGGCCGCGACGCCGCCGGTGCGGACTTTCTCGTGATGGCCTTCGCCGTGGCCCAGATCCAGGCGCAGCCACAAGGTGCGGCCGCGGAACGTTTCCGGCCAGCGCTTGAGCGCTTCGACGTTGTCCAGGGTGACGATGACGCCACGCTTGAGCGCGCTTTCGTACTCGTGGCGCGGGGCGAAGCTGGGCGTGAACAACACCCGCTCCGGCGCCATGTGCGGGATCGCCGCGAACACCCGCTCGATCTCGGCCAGCGACACGCACTCCAGGCCGAAGCCTTCGCCGACGATGGCCTTGAGCACGGCCGGATGCGAGTTGGCCTTCATCGCGTAGAAGCAGCGGTCGACCGCTTCGGTGCCGATCAGCGAGCGCGCGCGTTCGCGCACGGTGGCCAGATCGTAGACGTAGCGCGGCGTACCCGCGGTGGCCAGCTCCAGCAAGCGCGCGCGCTTGCCGCGCCACCACGGCGCGGCGCGTTGCGGCTTGCCGTGGGCGATCTCGCGCCAGCTCGGGCCGAACACGCTGTCGTCGCGCACCGGCATGGCGCCGCCGCGGATCAACTCATGGTGCAGATGCGGCAGCAAGCCGTCGGCGTCGGCTTCGTCGATGACGAAGGTCAGATTGAGATCGTTCGACGACTGCGAGATCAGATGCACGCGCTCGCGGCCGAACGCGGCCCAGACGTCGGACAGACGGTGAAGCAGCGAACGCATGCCGCGGCCGACCAGGGTGATCGCCGCGCACGGCGCGATCACCTTGACCCGGCACACTTCGGCCAGATCGGCCGACAGCGCTTCGAGCACGTTGCTGTTGACCAGGTTCTCGCTCGGGTCCAGCGACACGGTGACGTTGGTTTCCGACGAACCGATCAAGTCGATCGACAGGCCGTGGCGCTTGAAGCGCTCGAACACGTCGGCCAGGAAGCCGACCTGCTGCCACATGCCGATGCTTTCCATCGACACCAGCACGATGCCGTTGCGGCGGCTGATCGCCTTGACCCCGGGCACGGTGACCGCGCTGGCGTCGATGCGGGTGCCGGGCAGATCGAAACGCTCGGTGTCGAGGATCGCCATCGGCACGCCGGCGTCGCGGCACGGCGCGATCGAGCGCGGGTGCAGCACCTTGGCGCCGGTGGTGGCGATTTCCTGCGCTTCGGCGTAATCCAGGCGCGCCAGCAAACGCGCATCGGGCACTTCGCGCGGGTTGGCGCTGAACATGCCCGGCACGTCGGTCCAGATTTCCACCCGCTGCGCTTTGAGCAACGCGCCGAAGTACGCGGCCGAGGTGTCGGAACCGCCGCGCCCCAGGATCGCGGTGCCGCCGTCGCCGTGGCGGGCGATGAAGCCCTGGGTGATCAACATCGCGGTCGGCTGCGCGTCGAAGCGCTCGCGGAAATCCGGCGCGGCCTGATGGCGGCAGTTGACCGACAAGCGCTGCGCCCAATCGCTGGCGTTGGGCAGCGAGACCGCGTCGAGCCAGTCGCGCGCATCGCACCAACCGAAGTCGTGGCCCTGCGATCGCAGGTACGCCGCGCCCAAGGTCGAAGACAGCAACTCGCCCTGCCCCAGCACTTCGGCCTGCCAGTCCAGCGCACGGCCGGCCGCGCGCGGATCGGTTTCCAGCGCAACCAGTTTCGCCAGGCGCTCGCCCAGCACTGTGTCCGGATCCAAGCCGAGCTCGGCGCAGAAGGAACGATGGCGTTCGACCAGACCGGCGAAGCGGGCGGCGATGCCCTCATCCTGGCCCGGCGCCGCGTAGGCGATCGCCTGCAGCTCGTTGGTGACGCCCGACAACGCCGAGACCACGACCAACACCCGTCGGCCGTCTTGTTTCAGGCGTTTTCCAGCCAGACGTCCGATCGTGTCCCAACGATTGCGGCGAGATACCGAAGTACCGCCGAACTTGAGCACCACCCAGCCTGTCTGTTGCGTCTCCACGATTTCCTCTTGTTGTCGTTGCGCTTCTGATGGGGGCCCGGCGTGCGCCGGGGCAGACGATCCGCCCGCGACGGCGCGGATGCGGCCGTGGCGGGATTCCACACTTGCGGGTCGTGCGCGCTCAGGATGCGTCCCTTAGAATCGCGTCCTTCAGTCGGTCGCGCGCTCATCCGGGAGCCAGCGGCACGAAACGACGATTCTAGTCGAACTGGACGGCTCCCGAACGTACTCCCGCACCGCCTGGAATCCTGTCGTTTTCCTATCGCCTTTCCCTGGCCCCGCCCTTGTACCGCCACCGCTCGGGCCCTCCGGAACCTTTCCCGAAATGACGCAACGCCGCTATCTGCAATTGGACGTGTTCGCCGACCGCCCCGGCGCCGGCAATCCCCTGGCCGTGGTGCTCGACGCGGAGGGCCTGGACGACGCGTCGATGCAGGCCATCGCGCGCTGGACCCGCCTGCCCGAGACCACGTTCGTGTTCGCGCCGACCCAGGCCGGCGCCAGCTACCGCATCCGCATGTTCAGCCCGCGCCGCGAGGTGCCGTTCGCCGGCCACCCCAGCGTCGGCACCGCCTGCGTGGTGCTGGAAGCCGGTCTGGCCGCGCCGGTGGACGGCCTGCTGGTCCAGCAGGGCGTGGCCGGGCTGCTGCCGCTGGCGGTGGACGGCGACGGCGAGACCCGCACGATCGCGGTGCGCACGCCGCGGGCGCGGGTGGTCGAGACCGCCAGCGCCGGCGACCCGCGCTTGGCCGACACTTTGCGCGATCTGCCGCTGGGCGCGCTGCCGCCGGCGTTGATGGACGGCGGCCGCCGCTGGTGGCTGGCCGAGCTGCGCGACGAAGCCGCGCTGCGCGCGGCGACGCCGGACTGGGCGGCGATCGGGCGTTTGGCCGAAAGCACCGAGAGCATGGGCTTGTGCGCGTTCGCCCGTGCCGACGCCGGCCGCGATTACGACTTGGTGGTGCGGGCCTTCGTCGGTGCGCCGGCGCAGTTCGAGGACGCGGCCTCGGGCGCGGCCAATGCCACGTTGGCGGCCTGGCTCAATCACAACGGGGCGCTGCCTGGGCGTGAGGGGCGTTATACGGTCAGCCAGGGGCGCGAGGTTGGGTTCGATGCGCGCTTGCAGTTGCGAGTGGATGCCGATGGTGAGGTTTGGTCGGGGGGGCGGGTTAGTAATGTGGTGCGTGGGACGATTGATTGGCGTTGACCGCTGCCCTTCTCCCATTTGCTCCCTTCTCCCGCTTGCGGGAGAAGGTGGCCCGAAGGGCCGGATGAGGGCGCGCGAAACTGGCTTGCGGCGCAAATAGCTACCCCGCGCGCCCTCACCCCAACCCCTCTCCCGCAAGCGGGAGAGGGGCTCAAGCGGCGGGAGAGGGGTTCATCAGGCCCCGGTGCGAGCTTCTTGCCGCGCCACCGCCCGCCGCCCCAGCACCACCACCACGAACGCCGGCAAATACATCAACAACCCATAAGTCGCCGCCGGCACCGCGATCTGCGGCGAATTCAACAAGGTCAACGCGATCACGATCGCCAAGGTGCTGTTCTGCACCCCGACCTCCATGCCGACGGTGATCGCGTCGCGCAAATCCAGCCCGCTGATCCGCGCCAGCGCGAACCCGCCGCCGATCGCCGCCGCGCCCATCGCCAGCGCCGCCGGCCCGAGCTCGCCGAAATGGCGCCGCAACACATCGAACTGGGTCACCGCGATCGCCACGATCAACAACAGCAACAACAGCAGCGCGAACCGGCTCACCCACGGCTCCACCCGCAAGGCGAAGTTCGGCGAGATCCGCCGCACGCCCATGCCCAGCAGTACCGGCACCAACACCAGCGCGGCCAGATGCATCACCGTCTGCCCCACCGGCAGACGGATCTGCCGCGACTCGCCGCCGAACCACTGCAAAGCCAGATTGACCAGCAACGGCACGCTCACGAACGTCACCAGCGCGCTGATCACCGTCAGCGTCACCGCCAGGGCGACGTTGCCGCGGGCCAGATAGGTCAGCGCATTGGAGCTGCTGCCGCTGGGGCAAGCGGCAACCAATACGAAACCGACCGCGAACTCCAGCGAATCGGGAAACAGCCAGGCCACCGCGAAACCCAGCGCCGGCAGCAGCAGATAGTGGCCGAGCAAACCGATCGCGACCGGCTTGGGACGCCGGCCGATGCGGCGGAAGTCCTCGCCGCTCAAGGTCAGGCCGATACCGCACATGATGATGGCGATGGCGATCGGCAGACCGATCTTGAGCAACAGGCTGTCCTGCACGGCGCTTCTCCTTGAGGTGCGGATCCGGATCGATGCTTCGGCGGACCGATGATGCGCAGCGCCGACGCTGCCCAGTCAAGTCGAGCTCATCGCGAAACGCAAGATCGAAACGTTTGCGCCCGCGGCTTCAGACCTCATAGCCCGGATTGCGCCGCTGCAACCGCCGCAACAACGCCGGCCAGGCCAAGGCGCCGCCGAGCCCGCGGGTGACCTGCGCGGCCTGGGCCTGGATGCCGGCCAGGATCGGCGCGGGAATCGGCAGCAACTCGCGCGCGCCGGCCAGGGCGCGCACCTGCACCGCGCACGCCGCCTCGAACACGTACATCGCCAGGAACGCGTCGGCGATGCTGGCGCCGACGGTCAGCAAGCCGTGATTGCGCAGCATCAGAAAGGTGTTGCGGCCTAGATCGCGGACCAGCCGCGGCTTTTCATCGTCGTTGAGCGCGACGCCTTCGTAATCGTGATAGCCCAACGCCGCCAGCACGAACAGCGACTGCTGCGAAATCGGCAACACGCCCTCGCGCTGCGCCGACACCGCGATGCCGTTGAGCGAATGGGTGTGCATCACGCACAACGCGTCCTCGCGCGCGGCGTGCACGGCGCTGTGGATCACGAAGCCGGCCGGATTCACCGGATACGGCGAATCGCCGATCGGTTGGCCGTCCAGGCCGATCTTGACCAGGCTGGAGGCGGTGATTTCGTCGAAGCCCATCCCGTACGGGTTGATCAGGAAATGGTGCTCGGCGCCGGGCACGCGCGCGGTCAGATGGGTGAAGATCAGATCGTCCCAGCCGAACAGCGCGACCAAGCGGTACGCCGCCGCCAGATCCACCCGCAAGGCCCACTCGGCCGGGTCGGTGCGGCCGCGCAAATCGTATTCAGGAATCGTCGTAAGCATCGCCCTTCCCCGATCCGGTCCAACGGGCACAATACCCACGCGCCCCGGCGCCGACCGTCGGCTTCCCGACAGTCGCACCCTCGCAGGACCGCCATGCCCGAACGCAGCTCCCCGGACCGCGATGTTCTGGACAGCGCGGCGCTCAGCGCCGATCCCTGGCTGCGCGATCTGTCGACCGAAGTGGTCGCGCAACTGGCGGCGATGTCGGTGCGCCGGCGCCTGCGCGACGGCGAGTTGCTGTACGCGCGCGGCGACGCAGCCGACGGCCTGTACGGGGTGGTGCGCGGGCGCATCCGCCTGAGCGTGCCGACCGCGAACGGGCGCGAGATGCTGTTCGTGCTGTTCGAGCCCGGCAGTTGGTTCGGCGAGGTGTCGATGTTCGACGGCGAACCGCGCCCGCAGGACGCGCGCGCGGTCGGCGAGAGCGAGATTCTGTTGCTGCCGCGGGTGCGTTTTCTGGCGCTGCTGGATGAGCATCCCGAGCTTTACCGCGGCTTCACCCGCCTGCTGTGCCGCAAGCTGCGCACCGCGCTGGAATTCGTCGAAGACGCGTTGAGCCTGCCGTTGGCCGCGCGGCTGGGCAAACGGGTGCTGGAACTGGCGCGGGTGTACGGCGTGGACGATGCGCAGGGGCGGCTGATCGATCTGCCGCTGCCGCAGGACGATCTGGCCAGCATGCTCGGCGCGACCCGGCAGAGCGTGAGCAAGGAACTTAAGTCCTGGGAGCAACAGGGCTGGATCGCGCTGCGCTATCGGCATGTGGTGCTGCGCGATGCGGCGGCGCTGGAGCGGATGGTGGCGAAGTTGGCGGGGTTGCCCCCCGCGTAAGCCTCGTATCCCCCTGTAGGAGCTGCGCGAGCTGCGACCGCGACACCGCGCTTGCGGCGAAGGTTGCGGCGCAACCGTAGTGTCGCGGTCGCAGCTCGCGCAGCTCCTACAGTCGGGTACCTGACCGCGATGCAGCCCACACTGGCTGGCCGAACAGGATCCCGGCGCAACGTCGACGACGCTGCGCCGGGCCGGAACGATCAGAACTGCGCGTCGATCGTCAAAAACACCTGCCGCGGCGCATTCGCATGGAAGGCATAGGTCTTGCCCTGCGGATCGGACGCGCTGAACGCGGTCAGATTGCTGGCGGTGCGCTTGTCGGTGAGGTTGCTGCCGTTGAGCGCGATCGACCACTGCCGCAACGGCCCCATCGCGCCGAAGCTGTAGCGCACGGTCGCATCGAAGGTGGTCGAACCGCCGAAGCCGTTGTCGTTGGTGTAGGTGTAATAGCGCTTGCCGGTGTACTTACCGCTCACGCTGGCCAGCCACGGGCCGCTGCGGTAGCTGATCTCGCTGGAGAACATCTTGTCGGGCACATCGACCACGCGCTTGTCGCGGGTCGGCACCACCTTGCCGCTGTCGAGGTAATTGTCCTGGTAGGTCGACTTGTTCCACGACAGCGCGTTGTACCACTGGAACTGCTCGATCGGCTTCCAGATGAACACCAACTCGCTGCCGTAGCTGTCGACCGAACCGACGTTGAAGAACTTGGTGATGCACTCCGGACGGGTGCCGGCTTCGATGCTCGAACACGGGTTCAGCGACAACAGGCGGTTGTCGAACTTGACCTTGTAGACGCTAAACGAGGCCTGATAGGTCTCGCCGACGCGGCGGTAACCGGCTTCCAGGGTCTTGGATTCTTCCGGCTTCAGATCGGCCTTCTGCGCATCGAACGCGGCCTGACCGATCGCCAGCGGCCCGCCCGCGCCGCCGCCGACGAACGCGGCGACGTTCTCGGTGTACGCGGCGAACAATTCCTGGCCTTCGCCGAGCTTGTAGCCGAGGCCCAACTGCGGCAGGAAGCTGTCCTTGGTTTCCAGGCGGCCGGTGGCGTTGGGCACTTCCATCGCCCGCGGCTCGACTTGGCGCGCGCGCATGTCGACCTGGGTGCTCTTGGCGCCGATGTCCACGGTCATGCGGCCGTCGAGCAGGCTGATGGTGTCCTGCAGATAGGCCTGGCGGGTGTTGATGCGGTACTTCTGGAAGAACAGCCGGCGGTCGGGATTCTGCAGGAAGCGGTCGTCGTTGACCGGGCCTTCGATGAAGTAGAAATTGCGCTGCACGTCGTGGTGGTTGCTCTCGTACCAGAACCCGCCTTCGATGCGGTGGTTGCCGATTTCCCAGGTCAACGAGCTCATCGCGCCGTAGCGGTTGATGCCGTAGTTGGTGCTGCGGATCGAGATCGGAATTTCCTTGGGCGTGTTCGGATACGAGTAATTGCCCGGCGACCACCAATGGCCCTGGCCGCGGTCGTCGTGGTAATACGCCTGCGCTTTCAGCTGCAGGCCTTCGCCGAGATTGAACTCGCCGGCCAGCGCGGCCAGATGGTCGGTGCGCAGCGCGCGGCTGGCGTAGTAGGCATCGTCGATGGTCGCCGCCGGCGCGGTGAAGGAACAGCGCGGATCGCCGGCGCGGTGCTGGTTGGCCGGCCACGGCTTGGGCGCGCAGTACGCCGCCGCCAGCGCGCGCTGCCAGTCGGGCTTGTACAGATTCCAGTCCCAATCCGCGCCGCGCCCCAGCAGCGCCTTGGACAAATACGCGTAGTTGGCCTGGCTGGTTTCGGCGCCGGAGGCGAACGCGCTGATCCGGTTGCCGTCGCCGAAGTTGTACACGGCCTTGAGGTTGAACTGGTTCTGGTCCTGGTTGTCGCCCGGGCGCGACCACATGTCGGCGCTGAGCAGCGAACCGGACAGATACATCGAGAAGCCGCCGTGCTCGCCGGTGTCCAGGCGGGCGAAGGTGCGGCGGGTGTTGTCGCTGCCGAAGGTCTGGGCCACGCGCAGGCCGAATTCGCTGTCCGGATCGGCCGAGTAGTACTGCAAGGTGCCGCCGAGGTTGCTGGTGGAGGCGGTGCCGAGCGAACCGATGCCGGCGGCCAGCTCCGCGCCGGCGAGGTTTTCGCCGATCAGCGCGCGGCTGATCCCCAGGCCGTTGTAGTTGCCGTAGCTGTTGTCGCCGAGCGGAATGCCGTCGAGGGTGTAGCCGAGCAAGCGCTGGTTGAAGCCGCGCAGGCTGATGGTCTGCGACTCTTCGTTGGCGCCGTAGGCGTCGTTGGACTGGACCGAGATGCCGGGCAGTTTGTTGAGGATCTTCTGCGCGCTGGTGCCGGCAATGGTTTTTTCGATGTCGGCGCGCTTGATCCGCTGCACCTGACGGGTCTCGCCCATGCCGATCACCGACACCGCGTCCAGGGTGGTGGCGTCGCGGGCCGAGTCACCGTTGGCGTCGGCGGGCGCGCTGTCGGCGTCGGCGGCGAAGACCGGCGCGGCGGCCAGCGCGGTCCAGATCGCCAGCGCGAGCGCGGCGGTGGCGGGGGCGTGCTTCATGGGGTTCTCCGGGGGAAGGCAAAAAATCCGTGCAAGCATGCGCAGCGCAGATGACGGGCTGATGGCGGTCACGGATTTGCTGGATGGTTGAGCGCGAAAGCAAAAGCTCAAATCCCCCGCGTCTGCTTCGCGGACGCTGCCCCCTTTTCTAAAGGGGGCGATGGCCAAGCCGCGCCGCTACAACCACCACGCATCCCTCCTACCGGATCCCCCCCTTTGAAAAAGGGGGGCCAGGGGGGATTTGCTTTTAGCCCTCGCCCCCAAACCACCCCACTACGACCAATTAACTACCCACCCCAAACCGCCCATTTCCCGCACAAAACGCCCATACACAAACCCGCCGCCGCATCGCTGCGCGCCCCTAACCCTAAGGTGTTATTGGCCCTCCCCGCACCGCCGCCCACCATCGGCGCCGGGTGCTGGGGACGCCCCTGTCCGCCACGCGCGGCCGGATCACCCGATTGGTTTTCGCAACAGGAGCCGCCGTGAGCGCGATCAGCACCACCGATGTCCCGACCGCCGCAGCGGCGATGAGCCCGACCCAACGGCTCAAATCGATCTTCTCCGGTTCGATCGGCAATCTGGTGGAGTACTACGACTGGTACGTCTACAGCGCGTTCTCGCTGTACTTCGCCCACGTGTTCTTCCCCAAGGGCGACACCATCTCGCAGACGCTCAACGCCGCGGCGATCTTCGCCGTCGGCTTTTTGATGCGCCCGCTCGGCGGCTGGGTGTTCGGCCGCTACGCCGACCGCCACGGCCGCAAGGCCGCGCTGATG
Organism: Pseudomonas sp. CGJS7; assembly: GCF_036961695.1. Classification (NCBI taxonomy): domain Bacteria; kingdom Pseudomonadati; phylum Pseudomonadota; class Gammaproteobacteria; order Pseudomonadales; family Pseudomonadaceae; genus Pseudomonas; species Pseudomonas sp. CGJS7. The sequence goes on from NZ_JBAMDI010000080.1 coordinate 21,539, forward strand.
CTGTCGGTGCTGATGATGTGCGCCGGCTCGCTCATCATCACTTTCACTCCGGGCTACGAGACCATCGGCGTGCTCGCGCCGATCCTGTTGGTCGGCGCGCGTTTGATGCAGGGCCTGAGCGTGGGCGGCGAATACGGCAGCTCGGCCACCTACCTCAGCGAGATGTCCTCGCGCGAGAACCGCGGCTTCTGGTCGAGCTTTCTCTACGTCACCTTGATCATGGGCCAACTGCTCGCGCTGCTGGTGCTGATCGTGCTGCAGCAGTTCGTGCTCAACGAAGAACAGCTCAAGTCCTGGGGCTGGCGCATCCCGTTCGCGATCGGCGCGATGGCCGCGATCATCGCGCTCTACCTGCGCCGCAACATGCAGGAAACCGAGTCCTTCACCAAGCTCAAGGCCAGCGACACCCCAGTGCGCAAGGAAGGCTCGCTGCGCACCCTGGCCCAGCATCCGCGCGCGGTGTTGACCGTGGTCGGCCTGACCATGGGCGGCACGCTGGCGTTCTACACCTACACCAACTACATGCTGAAGTTCCTGACCATCAGCACCGGGTTCGACAAGGAAACCGCCTCGCTCATCAACGCCGGCAGCTTGTTCGTGTACATGCTGATGCAGCCGCTGGTCGGCGCGCTGTCCGACCGCATCGGCCGGCGCCCGATCCTGATCGCGTTCGGCGTGCTCGGCACGGTGCTGACGGTGCCGGTGATGCACTGGATCCGCGGCGCGCAAACGCCGATGGAAGCGTTCTGGCTGATCATGATTCTGCTCAGCGCGGTCAGCGGCTACACCGCCATCAACGCGGTGGTCAAGGCCGAACTGTTCCCGGTGGAGATCCGCGCGCTCGGCGTCGGCCTGCCGTACGCGCTCACCGTCGCGCTGTTCGGCGGCACCGCCGAACCGATCGCGCTGTGGTTCAAGAAGATCGGCATGGAAACCGGCTTCTTCTGGTACGTCAGCGCCTGCATCGCCTGTTCGCTGCTGGTCTACGCGCTGATGCCCGACACCCGCAAGCATTCGCACATCGACCGCGACTGACGCGCCCTTCCCTTTCTACCCGGTCAATTCCATGAAAAAGTCTGGCTCGCGTTTCTATCTCTGGGTTCTCGGCGCGATCGTGCTGGGCGGCGTGGTCGGGCATTTCTTTCCGGATTTCGCGGTCAAGCTCAAACCGCTGGGCGACGGTTTCATCTCGCTGATCAAGATGCTGATCGCGCCGATCATTTTCCTGACCGTGGTGCTCGGCATCGCCGGCGTGTCCGACGTCAAGAAGGTCGGCCGGGTCGGGGTCAAGGCGATCGTGTACTTCGAGGTGGTATCCACCATCGCCCTGGTGATCGGCCTGGTGGTGGTCAACACGCTCAAGCCCGGCGCCGGCTTCAACGTCGATCCGGCCACGCTCGACGCCAGCGCGGTGGAGAAATACGCCAGTGCGGCCAAGAGCCAGAGCACGGTCGACTTCCTGCTGCACATCATTCCCAAGACCTTCACCGACGCCTTCACCGGCAACGGCGACTTGCTGCAGGTGCTGCTGATGGCGGTGCTGTTCGGCTTCGCTCTGCTGCACATGGGCAAGAGCGGCGAGAAGGTGATGGATCTGCTGGAAACCGTGTCGAAGGTGTTCTTCGGCATGATGAGCATGATCATGAAGCTCGCCCCCATCGGCGCCGGCGCGGCGATGGCCTTCACCATCGGCAAGTACGGCGTGGATTCGCTGGGCCCGCTGGCCAAACTGATGGGCAGCTTCTATCTGACCTGCGCCTTGTTCGTGCTGATCGTGCTCGGCGGCATCGCCCGCTTCACCGGCTTCAGCATCCTGCGCTTCATCCGCTACATCCGCGACGAGCTGCTGCTGGTGCTGGGCACGTCTTCGTCGGAGTCGGCGCTGGTGCCGCTGATGCGCAAGCTCGAACGCCTGGGCTGCTCCAAGCCGGTGGTGGGCCTGGTGGTGCCCAGCGGTTACTCGTTCAATCTGGACGGCACCAACATCTATCTGACCATGGCGACCATCTTCGTCGCCCAGGCCTTGGGCGTGGATCTGACCCTGACCCAGGAACTGACCTTGCTGGCGGTGGCGATGCTCACCTCCAAAGGCGCTTCGGGCGTCACCGGCGCGGGCTTCATCACCTTGGCCGCGACCTTGACCGTGGTGCCGTCGGTGCCGGTCGCGGGTCTTGCCTTGATCCTCGGTATCGACCGCTTTATGAGCGAAGCGCGAGCGCTGACAAATTTCATCGGCAACGGTGTCGCTACAATCGTCGTCGCGCGCTGGGAGAACGAGCTCGACCGCGACACACTCAATCGCGAGTTGCTCAATCCGCCCAGCGCCATCGATCTCGACGCCGATCTGCCGTCCGACCACCACGGTCCGCTGGCAGAAAAGGCCGCCTGATATCGGCCGCAACGGCCGGCGCATGCGCCGGCCCTCCCCTCATCCCAACGCCGGACGCGTGACGCGCCGGCACGGTGTTCTGCTGCCAGGACGGCGGTAACGACTTGGAGCAAGACCGACCATGCGCATCGATCGCCTCGCCTTCGCCCTGTCCCTGGCCGCGCTGCCCTGCGCCGCGCAGGCGGCCGGTTTCGACGATTGGCCGACCAAGTACACCTTCGGCGACGGCACCGAGATTTCCGCCACCGGCAACATCGCCTACGACGTGGTGGATTTCTCCGGCGACGGTTACGGCACCGCCGCGACCGATCTGTCCGACGACGGCCATTTCCGTCGTCGCGAATTCGGCATGAACCTGAAGAAGAAAGACGTCTACGACTTCACCGCGGTGTTCGATTTCGAATCCAAGCTGTGGCTCGACGTCGCCCTGCGCCTGGACACCAAGGCCTGGTTCGGCGCCGACTACGGCAAGCTGCGGGTGGGTTACTTCAAGACCCCGGTCAGCATGGAAAGCGTCGCCGCCTCGCGCGCGGTCAGCATGCTCGAACAATCCGCCGCCTCGCAGGCGATCTATCAAGGCCGCCGCACCGGCGTGGAATGGTCGCTGGAGCGTCCGCGTTATGCGGTCAGCGCGGCGTATTTCTTCGGCCACGATCTGCAGGGCGACAACCCCGGCACCACCGCCGCCGGCCGCGCGGTGTGGACGCCGATCAAGGACAAGGACCATGTCGTGCACCTGGGCCTGACCGGTTCGGTCGAAAACCCGCACGGCGTCACCGACGGCCGCGGCGTTTACACCGGCCCCGGCGCGCGTTTCCGCGCACGGCCGATGAACGGCCTCACCCCGGTGCGTCTGGTCGATTCCGGCAGCCTGCGCAACGTCGACAAGATCGTGCGCAACGGCGTGGAAGCGCTGTGGATCGACGGGCCGTGGTCGGTCCAGGCCGAATACCTGCGCGCCACCGCCGAACGCGACAACGGCGCGCGCGACTTCACCGCCAACGGTTACTACGTCACCGGCAGTTGGGTGCTCACCGGCGAAACCCGCCCGTACAGCGGCAACAACGTCGGCAACGTCAAACCCGCGCACGGCTACGGCGCGGTGGAACTGCTGGCGCGCGTGGGCGAGCTGGACCTGGACGACGGCGGCATCGCCGGCGGCAAGCAGCGCGACTGGACCCTGGGCGTGAACTGGTACTTGACCAGCCACTTCAAGCTGCAGGCCAACTACGTGCGGGTGAAGGCCGACAAGGGCGTGCTCTCGGCCGATCCGGACGTGATGCAGGTTCGCGCGCAAGTGCAGTTCTGAAACAGCGGGATTGGGGGTTGGGAACAGGGAACGGTGAAGCGCTGGCGCGACTGTCGTCGTGTCGGCCGCACCGACCCGACCCAGGGTTGATCGCCGTTTCGTCCTGTCCCGGTTAGGCTTAGCCGGGTCGCGCAACCGCCCTACCCCTTCCGGATTCCGAACCCCCGATCCCGTGCTCCACACCCGCCGCCGCCAGCTCCAGACCGCCGCGTGGATCGCGCTGACCGCGCTCGGCGCGCTGGCGTCGATGCTGATCGCCGGCCGCATCGCCTACTCGCAGGCGCTGCAACGTCAGGCCGGCGAAGCCAGCGCCCTGCTCGCCCAGCGCGCGCAGGTGATCGAGCAACACATCGACCGCTACCGGATCATGCCGGCGGTGCTGTCGCTGGACCCGCAACTGCGCGCGACCCTGGCCAATCCCAGCGACCGCGTTCAGCGCCAACGCGCCAACGAGCGTCTGGTCCAGCTCAATTTCGCCAACCGCACCAGCACCCTGACCCTGATCGACGGCAACGGCATCGGCCTGGCGGCGAGCAACTGGGATCTGCCCAACAGCAACGTCGGCCATTCCTATGCGTTCCGGCCGTATTTCCAGAAAGCGATGTCCGACGGCGCCGGCGAGTTCTACGCCATCGGCGTGACCACCCACGTGCCCGGCCATTTCATCGCCCGCGCCGTCCACGACGAACGCGGCGGCGCGGTCGGCGCGGTCGCGGTCAAGGTGGAGTTGGAGGACATCCGCTCGGATTGGAGCGAACGCGGCGACCTGGTCCTGCTCAGCGACGCCAACGGCGTGGTGTTCCTCAGCGCGCAACCGCAATGGCGTTACCGCATGCTGCAAGCGCCGACGCCGGCGCAGACCCGCGAATTGCAGCGCACTCGCCAATACCAGGGCCAGAAGCTGCAACTGGCCTCGTTCCGGGTCGAGCGCGAAGTCGGCGACGGCGCGCGCGTGGTGCGCCTGCGCGAGCCGGCGCTGCGCGAGCCGATGCTGTGGCAGTCCTTGCATCTGCAGCGCGAGGATTGGACCTTGCACCTGCTGCGCGACACCACCCCGAGCATCCGCACCGCCTGGATCGCCCGCGCGGTCGCCGCCGGCGCGTGGCTGCTGGTGATCTCGGTCGCGCTGCTGCTGATGCAACGCAACCGCATCGCCGCGCTGCGCCTGCGCAGCCGGCAAGAACTGGAGAAGATGGTCGAGCACCACGCCGAGGCCTTGCGCAACGCGCAGGACGGCTTGGTCCACGCGGCCAGCCAGGCCAGCATGGGCGAAGGCCAGAGCCTGGAGCATTTGCCGCAGGGCGTGAGCGTGGTCGATGCGCAACTGCGGTTGGTCGCCTGGAACCAGCGCTACGCCGAACTGTTCCGCTATCCGCCCGAGCTGCTGCAAGTGGGCCGGCCGATCGAGGACTTGATCCGCTACAACGCCCGCCGCGGCCTGCTCGGCAACGATCCCGAAGAAGCGATCCGGCGCCGGCTCGATCACCTGCAACGCGCGCAACCGTACTTGCACGAGCGCGAGCGCCCCGATGGCACGGTGATCGAGATCCGCGGCAACCCGATGCCCGACGGCGGCTTCGTCACCAGCTACGCCGACATCACCGCTTACAAGCAGGCCGCGCGCGATCTGCGCACCTTGGCCGACAGCCTGGAACGCGGCATCGAACAACGCACCAGCGACCTGCAGGCCGCCAAGGGCGAGGCCGAACGCGCCAACCGCTCCAAGACCCGCTTCGTCGCCGCGGCCGTGCACGATCTGCTGCAACCGCTCAACGCCGCGCGCATGTATTTGTCGTCGCTGCGCCGGCGCGTGGACGATCCGGAAGGACGCGAGCTCAGCGACCACATCGAAGCCGCGCTGGCCGCGCAGGACGACATCCTGTCGAGCCTGCTCGATATCTCGCGCCTGGAATCGGGCGCGCTGGAAGTGCGGCGCGCGGCGTTGCCGCTGTCGCGGGTGCTGGGCGCGATCGACAGCCAGTTCCGGATCCTGGCCGAATCGCGTGGCCTGCGCCTGCATTGCCTGCCGTCCAGCGCGATCGTCGACAGCGACGAAATCCTGCTGCGGCGGATCCTGCAGAACTTCGTCTCCAACGCGATGCAATTCACCCCGCGCGCCGGTCGGATCGTGCTCGGCGCGCGGCGTCTGGCCGACGGCGTGCGGATCGAAGTCTGGGACACCGGTCCGGGCATCGCGGCGAACAAGCGCGAGCTGATCTTCGAGGAATTCCAGCGCCTGGACGTCGGCATCGAAGCGCCGCAACGCGGCGCCGGCCTGGGTCTGGCGATCGTGCGGCGGGTGGCGAACCTGCTCGGCCATCGGGTCGAAGTGCGCTCCTGGCCCGGCCACGGCAGCGTGTTCTCGGTGCAGGTGCCGTATGCCAGCGCCGCGACCGCCGACATCCTCACGCCCGCGCCCGCCGCAGGCACCGGCGCGCCGCTTCAGGACTTGGATTCGCCGCTGCGCGGACGCAGGGTCTGGGTGGTCGACGACGACCCGCATTCGCGCCAGGCCGCGCAACGCCTGCTCAGCGATTGGGGCTGCGCGGTCGACAGCGCCGGCAGTGCGGCCGAAGCCTTGACCAAGGCGTCCTCGGCGCCGATGCCGGAATTGCTGTTGCTCGACTACCGCCTGGGCGAAAGCACCGGCTTCGAACTGGGCACGCAGTTGGAGGCCAAATGGCAGCGGCTGCCGGCGGTGGTGTTGATGTCGGCCGACGCCGATCCCAGCCTGCGTCCGCGCGCGGGCGAACGCGACTGGCATTTCCTGCCCAAGCCGCTCAAGCCCGCGGCACTGCGGGCGCTGGTGTCGCGGTTGTTGGCGCACGGCGAGTGAAGCGGGGTTGCGGCGCGAGCTGAAACTCCGCGGTCGCGGCTTGTGACCGAAAGAAATCCCGTGGGACGCCGCTCCTACAGTCGCTGCGTTGGATCGCCGAAGCCCCTGTAGGAGCGGCGCGAGCCGCGACCGCGACACCTCGTCTACGACGCAAGCCGCAACGCCGTTACTCCAATCCGCCGAGCGGATCGCCGCCATCCTCTTCCAGCGCCAGGCCCTTGACCAACACCGCCGCCTGCGTGCGCGAATGGCACCCAAGCTTGCGCAGGATCGCGGTGACGTGGATCTTCACCGTGTTCTCGGCCAGCGAAAGCTCGTAAGCGATCTGCTTGTTGAGCAAGCCGTCGGCCAGACGCAGCAACACCCGCATCTGCTGCGGCGTCAGCTGCGACAGGCGATCGGCGAGCTGCGCATCGCCTTCGTCGCGGTCGGCCTTCTGCGCCGGAAACCAGACCTCGCCGGCCAGCACCGCGTTCACCGCCTCGCCCAGCACCGACGACGGCGCCGACTTGGGCACGAAGCCCGAAGCGCCGAACTGCTGCGCGCGGCGGATCGTGCGCGGGTGCTCGTTGGAGGAGATCACCACCACCGGCAACTCCGGCCGCTCGCCGCGCGCGTACACCAGCGAGGAGAAACCCATCGCGCCGGGCATCATCAGATCGAGCATGGCCAGATCGAATTCGTCGCCGCTGGCGATGGCCGCCTCCAGCGCGCTCTGGCTGGCGACTTCGACGATCGCCGCGCCCGGCGCGATCTCGCTGAGCGCGTAATGCAGCGCCGCCCGGAACATCGGGTGGTCGTCGGCGATCAGGATGCGCAGGGCGGCGCTCATCGTGCGGTGGTCCCCTCGGGGTTAAGAGCGGGTCCGATCCTACACGGTCGCGGGCGGATGGGGATTTTAAGTGAGGCTGGGGGGACGTCGGGACTTGGGGCAAATCCCCCGGCGCAGTTGGATTCGCTTGAAACGATTCGCGCAGGCGCCAGCCCCCTTTTGCAAAGGGGGCGACTTGCAAAGGGGGCGACGATTCGTGCGCCAGCGCCCCCAGCGCCACCGCCCTTGCTGTTCCCCCCTTTGAAAAAGGGGGGCCAGGGGGGATTTGCTTTTGCTCTTCCCCCAAAAAAACAGGGCGGCCAAAGCCGCCCCATTCATACCCAACCCGAGCGAACGGCCCGGCGCCGGATCAACCCAGCAAATGAGCCACGCCAGCGCGCTCTTCTTCCAGTTCGGCCAGAGTCTTGTCCATCGCCTTGCGGCTGAACTCATCCACTTCCAAGCCTTCCACGCGGGTGTACTCGCCATTGGCGGTGATCACCGGCACGCCGTACATCACGCCTTCCGGAATGCCGTAGCTGCCGTCCGACGGCACGCCCATGGTCACCCACTTGCCGTTGCTGCCCAGCACCCAGTCGCGGATGTGGTCGATGGCGGCGTTGGCGGCCGAAGCGGCCGAGGACAGGCCGCGCGCTTCGATGATCGCCGCGCCGCGCTTGCCGACCTGCGGGATGAAGGTGTTGGCGTTCCAGTCGGCGTCGTTGATCTTGTCCTTCAACGAGGCGCCGCCGGCCTTGGCGAAGCGGTAGTCCGGGTACATGGTCGGGCTGTGGTTGCCCCACACGATCAGGTTTTCGATCTCGCCCACGGCCACGCCGGCCTTGGCGGCGAGCTGGCTCAGCGCGCGGTTGTGGTCCAGGCGCAGCATCGCGGTGAAGTTCTTCGCCGGCAGGTCCGGCGCCGACTTCATCGCGATGTAGGCGTTGGTGTTGGCCGGATTGCCGACCACCAGCACCTTGACGTTGCGCGAAGCGACCTTGTTCAGCGCCGCGCCCTGGGCGGTGAAGATCTTGGCGTTTTCCAGCAACAGGTCCTTGCGCTCCATGCCCGGGCCGCGCGGACGCGCGCCGACCAGCAGGGCGATGTCGGCGTCCTTGAACGCGACTTCGGCGTCGTCGGTGCCGACGATGCCGGCCAGCAGCGGGAACGCGCAGTCTTCCAGCTCCATGATCACGCCCTTGAGCGCGGCCTGGGCCTTCTCCAGCGGCAGCTCCAGCAACTGCAGGACGACGGGCTGATCCTTGCCGAGCATTTCGCCGGAAGCGATGCGGAACAGCAGCGAGTAGCCGATCTGGCCGGCTGCGCCGGTGACGGCAACGCGGACGGGAGTCTTCATCTGGGTGTTTCCTTCGCTAGTGAACGTTGATGCGGGCAGCGCCCGCGAAATTGGCGATACGACGCGCGCGCGACGCTAGAGCCGGTAGCCCAGCGGCGCGAGCTTGTCCTTGATCTGATCGGGTTGGTAGCCATAGACGATGTCCTGACCGACGATGGTGACCGGCACGCCGCGCGCGCCGACCGCGTCCATCGCGCGCTGGCCCTGTTCGGTGTCGACATCGATCAGGGTGTAGCGCACCTCGGCCAGTTCGAAATCCTTGCGCAGCCGTTCGCAGTAGCCGCACCACTCCGCGGCGAGCATGACGATGCGTTTGTCGCCGGTGCTCAGGCGCGGATCGTCCGGCGCGAGCTGCGCGGGACGATCGGCCTGCTGCCACTGCGACCAGCCGCCGGACTGGGCGAACTTGTAGGTGGCCACGCCCACGAAGAGCGCGGCCCCTACGCACAGCACGGTGCTCATGCGCATTGCGGCGTTCCTCTGCGTGGGCCGGTTCTATCGCCGCGCTCAGACGAGCTCGGCGAAGAACTCCTGGAACCGCTGCAAACCCGGCGCCAGCTGCGGCGTCGGACAGGTGTAGCTGATGCGCAGCGCGGTCGGAGCGCCGAACGCCGAGCCCGGCACGCAGGCCACGCCCTTGGTTTCCAGCAGCACGTTGCACAGGTCCATGTCGTTGCCGATCTTCAGCCCGCTCGGCGCATGGGTCTTGCCGAAGGCGACGCTGACGTCGGGGAACACGTAGAACGCGCCCTGCGGACGCGGGCAGATCACGCCCGGGATCGCCTCCATCACCGCCATGACCTGATCGCGCTTGGCCTGGAACTCGGCGCATTTGGCGGTCGGCACGTCCTGCGGGCCGGACAGCGCGGCCACCGCGGCGGCGGTGACGATCTCCGGCACGTTGGTGATGTGGTTGGAGTTCATCGTGGTCACCGCCTGGGCGATGGCTTCCGGCCCGGCCATGAAGCCCACCCGCCAACCCGGCATGCCGTAGGTCTTGGACAGCGAGTCGATGAAGATCACCCGGTCGCGCAGCTCGGGACGCGAGTGCACGAAGTTGTGATAGCCCAGGCCGTCGAACACCATCCGGTTGTAGATGTCGTCGGTGATGACCCAGGTGTCGGGATACTTGGCGATCACCGCGGCCAGCGCGTCGATCTCGTCCTTGCCGTAGACCATGCCGGTCGGGTTGGACGGGTTGTTGAACAAGAACACCTTCGGCCTCGAAGCCAGCGCGGCGTCGAGCTGTTCCGGAGTGAGCTTGTAATCCTGCGAAGCCGGGCACGGCAGCAGGTCGATCTTGGCGTTGACGATCTCGGCGATGTCGAGATAGCTGGTCCAGTACGGGGTCGGGAAGACGATGGTGTCGCCTTCGTCCAACAGCGCCTCGGCGATGTTGTAAATGACGTGTTTGGCGCCGATGCCGGTGGCGCAGTTGACCCGGCCGTAGCCGTTCAGGCCGACCTTGCCCATGTGCTCGATGAAGGCGTCCAGCAGCGCGTCGGCGCCGCGGTTGCTGCCGTATTGGCCGCTGTCTTTGGACAGCGCTTCGCGCACGGCGGCGTAGACGTGATCGCCGGGCAGGAAGTTGGGAACGCCGATCGAGAAGCTGATGATGTCGCGGCCTTCGGCTTTGAGCCGCTTGGCCTTTTCGGCAACCTGCATGATCGCGCTGGGCTTGGCGCGACCGATGCGCCGTGCGAGCTGGGGCATCGTGTAAACCTCGTGGGTGGTGTACGACGGAGCGTGCTGGAGTGGGGTGCGCTGAATGGCGATGGCGCCGCCGCGGCGCGCCAGGCGGCGCGTTCGGTTAAGGCGCCGGAACCGCTGGTTCTAGCCGCAAAATGGTAGCACAGCGCCGACGGCGGCTCGGTTTCGAGTCTGGCGGTTGGCGGCCGGGATCGGGGCCGGCGGAGCGGGAATCCGCCGCCGCGCGGGCGGCCGGCGGCTTTGCGATCGCGGAAACGAAAAAGACGGCCGTCAGGCCGTCTTTTCGGTTCCCCGCGCCGGCGAGCCGGCGCGGCTCGGCGCGCTTACGGACGCTTGTTTTCGTCCAGCACCTTGTTCCAGTCGGCCACGCGCTCGGCCTTGGCGGCCAGCACGCCGGCGACGTCGCCTTCGATCTTGATCGAATTGATCGCGTCGCCCTGCTTGATCGTATCGACGATCTCCTGGCCTTCGAGCACTTTGCCGAACACGGTGTGCTTGCCGTCGAGCCAGTCGCAGACCACGTGGGTGATGAAGAACTGGCTGCCGTTGGTGCCCGGGCCGGCGTTGGCCATCGACAGCACGCCGCGCTGGTGGCCCAGACCGTTGCGGGTCTCGTCCTCGAACCGGTAGCCCGGGCCGCCGGTGCCGGTGCCCTGCGGGCAGCCGCCCTGGACCATGAAGTTGGGGATCACGCGGTGGAAATTGAGGCCGTCGTAGAAGCCGCGGGTGGCCAGGTTGACGAAGTTGGCGACGGTCAGCGGCGCCTTCTCGGCGTTGAGTTCGACGCGAATCGGGCCGCGCGAGGTGTCGAAGGTGGCGATCAGGCTCATGCAACGTGCTCCAGGTGGTGCGATGGGGATGGGGTGAATCTTCGCCGGCCGAGATGGCGGCGGCCGGGGCAATCCACAAGGGTACCGGAGCCCGGCCAAATCAACCGCCCGGCCCCACCGAGGCCCCGGCCTCTATCCGGCCCTACCTCATTCGCATCATTCGGCGAGACTCCGCAACCACCGCCCACACCCCCGAAACCGCGCAAACACCGCGATTTCCCCGGTCTGGCGCGGCAGCGGCCCGCCCTAACCCCACAGCGCGAACCCAAAACCGCCCCCTTCCCCGTTCAGCCTCCCGCCCCCGTGAACGCAAATCCCCGCCCGACAAGCGTTTGCCGCATTTGCAAGGTACAATGGCCGGCTTACTTCCTCAGCTATAGCGCCTTCCGGCGTCCAATCGCATGTCCATCGAACGCCTGCGCAATATCGCCATCGTCGCCCACGTCGACCATGGCAAGACCACCCTCGTCGACTGCCTGTTGAAGCAGTCGGGCACCCTGTCCGAACGCACGGTGCTGGCCGAACGCGCGATGGACAGCAACGACCAGGAAAAAGAACGCGGCATCACCATCCTGGCCAAGAACACCGCCATCACCTGGCAGGGCAACCGCATCAACATCGTCGACACCCCGGGCCACGCCGACTTCGGCGGCGAGGTCGAGCGCGTGCTGTCGATGGTCGACTCGGTGCTGATCCTGGTCGACGCGATGGACGGCCCGATGCCGCAGACCCGCTTCGTCACCCAGAAGGCCTTCGCGATGGGCTTCAAGCCGATCGTGGTGGTCAACAAGATCGACCGCCCGGGCGCGCGTCCGGACTGGGTCATCGACCAGGTGTTCGACCTGTTCGACAAGCTCGGCGCCACCAACGAGCAGCTCGACTTCCCGATCGTCTACGCCTCGGCCCTGCACGGCTACGCCAGTCTCGACGACGCCGCGCGCTCGGGCGACATGACCCCGCTGTACGAAGCGATCATGAAGCACGTGCCGCCGCCGGAAGTCGATCTCGACGGCCCGTTCCAGATGCGCATCAGCCAGCTGGACTACAGCAACTTCGTCGGCCTGATCGGCATCGGCCGCATTCAGCGCGGCAAGGTCCGCCGCAACATGCCGGTCAGCGTGATCGACCGTCACGGCAAGAAGCGTCAGGGCAAGGTGCTGCAGGTGCTCGGCTTCATGGGCCTTGAGCGCATCGAGACCGAGGAAGCCGAAGCCGGCGACATCGTCGCCATCTCCGGCGTCGCCGAACTGTCGATCTCCGACACCGTCTGCGCGCTCGACGCGCCCGAAGCGCTGCCGGCGCTGACCGTCGACGAGCCGACCATCAGCATGACCTTCCAGGTGAACAACTCGCCGTTCGCCGGCCACAAGGAGCTCAGCGGCGGCAAGTTCCTCACCAGCCGCCAGCTACGCGAGCGCCTGGAACGCGAAACCCTGCACAACGTGGCGCTGAAGGTCGAGGAAGGTTCCGACCCGGACAAGTTCCTGGTCTCCGGCCGCGGCGAGCTGCACCTGTCGGTGCTGATCGAGAACATGCGCCGCGAAGGTTTCGAACTGGCCGTGTCGCGTCCGGAAGTCATCATCAAGGAAATCGACGGCCAGCAGATGGAGCCGGTCGAGCAGTTGGTGGTCGACATCGAAGAGCAGCACCAGGGCGGCGTGATGGAGAAGCTGGGCATCCGCAAGGGCCAGCTGAAGAACATGGAGCCCGACGGCAAGGGTCGCGTGCGCCTGGACTACATGATCCCGGCGCGCGGCCTGATCGGCTTCCAGAACGAGTTCCGCACCCTCACCCAGGGTTCGGGCCTGCTGTTCCACGTGTTCGACCACTACGGTCCGAAGGAACAGGGCGCGATCGCCAAGCGCATCAACGGCGTGATGATCGCCAATGCGCCGGGCACCACGCCGGCCTATTCGCTTGGGCCGCTGCAGGACCGCGGCAGGCTGTTCGCCGCCGAAGGCGACAACGTGTATGAGGGCCAGCTGGTCGGCATCCACTCCAAGGACAACGACCTCACCGTCAACGCGATCAAGACCAAGCCGCTGACCAACATGCGCGCTTCGGGCAAGGACGATGCGATCCAGCTGAGCCCGGCGATCAAGTACACCCTGGAGCAGGCGCTGGACTTCATCGAAGACGACGAGCTGGTCGAAGTCACGCCCAAGGAAATCCGTCTGCGCAAGAAGTTCCTCACCGAGAGCGACCGCAAGCGCGCCTCGCGCGCGGCCTGATCGGCCCCACGCCGTTCAGCGACAGGGGCGCCGGCTTGAACCGCGGCGCCCTCGCCCCAAGTCACTACGCTTCGGCGCCGTCGCGCGCCGTGCCGGACTCGGGGCATGGCGGCAGCGCGCATACGCGCCTGCCGCTCCGCCCGGGTCCGCGCGCATCGCGACGGCCACCTTGGCGCGACCTTAGGATCGAAGCTGCATGCTCGTGCGCGATCTGATCGACCTCCCCGCTCCCCTCGCCGGCCGCCGCCGCGCGCGTCGCCGTGTCGGCGCTATCGGTGCGAACGCGCGATGACCGCGCCGGACGCTCACTACGACACCAATCCCAAGGCCCATCCCGGCCTGCACGCGATCGCCGCGGTCGAGGCGGTCAAGGGCGCGTTGGCGCTGTCGGCCGCCAGCGGCCTGGAGTTGCTCGGCCCGGCGCCGCTGCAACGCTGGATCGAAGAACTGATCAAGCGCTTCCACCTGGACCCCGAGCACGGCTCGCTGGCCTGGCTCGCGCACAGCATCAGCCCGCATTCGCTGCATCTGGCCGCGGCCATCGTGCTCGGCTACGGCCTGCTGCACCTGCTGGAAGCCTGGGGCCTGTGGAAGGCCAAGGCCTGGGCCTCGTGGCTGGGCTGCCTGGGCGCGGCCTTGTACTTGCCGTTCGACATCTACGCGCTGATCCGCCACCCCGGCTGGCTCGCCACGGCGGTTCTCATAATCAACGTGATCGTGGTTTGGGTTCTCGCCCGCGACATCGTCAAGCGTCGGCGCTGATCGCCCCGCTCCGACGAATCCCCACGCGCGATTTGTTAGCGCCTGATTAACCCGCACCGTACCTGCATACCAAACCGTTCGTGCCGGAATCACAGGCATCGTCCCGCGCTCCGGTGTATGGTTTCGACGTCGCGGCGCCCGTCGCGAACCGGACCGCCGCGCCGCATCGCGGGCTCCGCGGCAGCAGCCGGATGCGGACGCGCGCAACCCACGCGCGCGGTCACCGTCGCACGCTCACTCCCCAACATGAGGAACGCATATGAAGACTTGGTCCAAGCCTCAGATCCGCGAGATCTCGGTCGGCTGCGAAATCAACTCGTACTCCTCCGGCGATCTGTTCTGAGCATGTCCGCTTCCGCCGTCGCAACGCTCGCGCGGGCGCGCCCGCCATCGATGAGTCCTCGATGATGCGCATCCTCGTGCTCGGTGCGGCGGCCGGGGGCGGCTATCCGCAGTGGAACTGCAACACCCCCGGCAGCCAGCGCGCCTGGCGTCAGGAATCCGGACACAAGCGGCGCAGCCAGGCCAGCATCGCGGTCAGCGCCGACGGCGAGCGCTGGTTGCTGATCAACGCCTCGCCCGACTTCCGCCAACAGATTCTCGCCCTGCCGCCGCTGTGGCCGCAGCGCGAGCTGCGCCACTCGCCGATCGAAGCGGTGCTGCTGACCAGCGGCGAGATCGACCACATCGCCGGCCTGCTGTCGATGCGCGAACGCCAGCGCTTCGATCTGTGGGCCAGCGCGCGGGTGCTCGACGTGCTCGGCCAGAACCCGATCTTCGACTGCCTGCATCCCGATTACGTAAGCCGCAAGGCCTTGCCGCTGGACACGCCGCTGGACATCGCCGGCCATAACGCACCGCTCGGCTTGCGCGTGACCGCCTTCAGCGTGCCCGGCAAAGTGCCGTTGTTCATGGAATCACGCGCCTCCGGCGATCTGCGCGGCGGCGAGGAAGAAACCGTCGGCCTGGAAATTTCCGACGGCCGCGAACGCTTCTACTACATCCCCGGCTGCGCGGCCTTGCCGCCGGCCTTGCGTCAGCGCCTGCACGGCGCGTCGTTGCTGTTCTTCGACGGCACCTTGTGGCGCGACGATGAAATGCAGCGCGCCGGCGTGGGCAGCAAGACCGGCGCGCGCATGGGCCACATGAGCATCGCCGGAGGCGCCGGCGAAGACGACGCCGGCACCCTGGGCGCGTTCGCCGATCTGCAGGTGCAGCGCAAATTCTTCATCCACCTCAACACCACCAACCCGGTTCTCGACGAATCCTCGCCCGAGCGCGCGCATGCCCGCGCGCACGGCTGGGAAGTGGCCGAAGACGGCATGGAAGTGCAGCTATGAACGCCAGCGCCGCCGAACTGCCGCGCGCCGCGCCGCAAACGCGCGAACTGCTCTCGCCCGATGAGCTGGAAGCGCGCCTGCGCGCGATCGGCGCCGAGCGCTATCACGACAAACACCCCTTCCACGGCCTGCTGCACGGGGGCCGGCTCGACCTCGGCCAAGTCCAGGCCTGGGCGCTCAACCGGTTCGAATACCAGCGCTGCATTCCGCTCAAGGACGCCGCGCTGCTGGCCCGGATCGAAGATCCGCAACTGCGCCGGGTCTGGCGCCAGCGCATCGTCGACCACGACGGCGAAAGCGAAGGCGACGGCGGCATCGCCCGCTGGCTGCATCTGACCGATGCGCTCGGGCTGGATCGCGAACTGGTCGAATCCGGCCGCGCGCTGCTGCCGGCCACCCGCTTCGCGGTCCAGGCCTATATCCATTTCGTGCGCGAACGCAGCCTGCTGGAAGCCATCGCCTCGTCGCTGACCGAGTTGTTCGCGCCGACCATCATCGGCCAGCGCGTGGCCGGCATGCTGGCCAATTACGATTTCGTCTCGCCCAAGGCGCTAGCGTATTTCGACTCGCGCCTGCACCAGGCGCCGCAGGACGCCAACTTCGCCCTGGACTACGTCAAGCGCCACGCCCACACCCGCGAGCAGCAGGACGCGGTCTGCGACGCGCTGCGCTTCAAGTGCGAGGTGCTGTGGTCGATGCTCGACGCGCTGCATCTGGCCTATGTCGAACCGCGACTGGTTCCGCCGGGCGCATTCCGGCCGGCGGAGGCGCGCGCATGAACGCCGTCATCGACGCCGGCAGCGTGCTGCGCTTTCCGGTCGGCGTGCGCCTGCAGCACGACCGCACCCGCGAGCAATGGGTGCTGCAAGCGCCCGAACGGGTGGTCGAACTCGATGAGATCGCCCACGCCGTGCTCACCCACATCGACGGGCGCACCGATGTGGAAGCCATCGTCGCCGCGCTGGCCGCCGAGTACGGCGCCGATGCCGGCGAGATCTACGGCGACGTGCTCGAACTGTTCGCCAGCCTGCTGGAAAAACGCATGCTGGCCTTCGCCCCGCAATTGTCATGAGCGCCGACAGCGCCAGCGGGCTCGCGATGACGCTGGCGCCGGTTTCGCCGCGCGCGCAACCAGCGCCCGCGCCGCCGCTGGCGGTGCTGCTGGAACTCACCCATCGCTGCCCGCTGTCGTGCCCGTATTGCTCCAACCCGTTGCAGTTGGTCGGCATGCGCGAGGAACTCAGCACCGAACAATGGCTGAGCGTGCTCGAACAAGCCGCCGAACTCGGCGTGCTGCAAGCGCATTTCTCCGGCGGCGAACCGACCCTGCGCAAGGATCTGCCAGAGCTGCTGCGGCATGCGCGCGCGCACGGCCTGTACTGCAACCTCATCACCTCCGGCGTCGGCGTCGCCCGCGAGCGTCTGATCGAGCTGCAACACGCCGGCCTGGATCATCTGCAACTGAGCATCCAGGACAGCCGCGTGGACGGCGCCGACCGCATCGCCGGTTACGCCGGCAGCCATGAGCGCAAACTCGCGCTGGCGCGCTGGTGCGGCGAACTGGAACTGCCGCTGACGCTCAACGCGGTGGTGCATCGGCACAATGCCGAACGCGTCGGCGAGATGATCGATCTCGCCGTCGAGCTGGGCGCCGGGCGCCTGGAAGTAGCGCATACCCAGTACTACGGCTGGGGCCTGCGCAATCGCGCCGCGCTGATTCCGACCCGCGCGCAACTCGACGCGGTCAGCGAAGTGGTCGAACACGCGCGCCAGCGTCTGCGCGGCCGCCTGGTGATCGACTACGTCACCCCCGACTATTACGCGCGCCGCCCCAAGGCCTGCATGGGCGGCTGGGCCCAGCGTTTCGTCAACATCACTCCGGAAGGCAAGGTGCTGCCCTGCCACGCCGCCGAAACCATCGCCGACCTGCATTTCGAATCGGTGCGCGAGCGCGGCCTGGGCGAAATCTGGCGCGACTCCGAAGCCTTCCGCCGTTATCGCGGCACCGACTGGATGCCCGAACCCTGCCGCGGCTGCGAGCATCGCGAACGCGACTGGGGCGGTTGCCGCTGCCAGGCGCTGGCGCTGAGCGGACGCGCCGATACGCTCGATCCGGTGTGCGAGAAGTCGCCCGATCATCTCGCTGTGCGCGCGCTGGCCGAACGCGAATCGCAAGCGCCGGCGCCGGAGTTCGTGTATCGCAAGTCCAAGCCGGCCGGGGCCAAAGCCGCGCAAGATTGACGGCTTGAAACGGCTTGCGCTCGCGCGCGACGAAACCAAAGCCGCCCGATCGCAAAGCCATTACGCGATCCAGTTCCGCTATCGAGCGCATCGCCACCACCGCCGCATCCGCCGGCTACCGCCGATGCGCCACGACGCGCCGCCCACGCCGCTGCCGCCGGCGCGAGGCTTTTGTGTTATCGAACTGCGCGCATACTCGCGCCGATAATCGTTCGTCTCGTTCGCAACACCCGCCCAGGATCCGGCCATGCCCGCCACGTCTCTCCCGACCCGCCTCACTCTGTTGGCGTTGGCCTTGGCCCTGGCCGGCTGCGCCGGCCAACCCGCGCCGCGCCCGGCACGTCCGCCAGCGGCGACCGACGCCGCGCCCAAGGGCTTTCTGCCCGGCGATCCGCTGCGGATCGCCGAGGCCGACACCGCCACCCTGGCCGCGCGCATGGCCAGCGGCGAATTGAGCAGCGCGCGGCTGACCCAGGCCTACCTGGACCGCATCGCCGCGCTCGACGACAACGGCCCGCAACTCAACGCAGTGATCGAACTCAACCCCAACGCCGTCGCCGAAGCGCGCGCGTTCGACGAGGAACGCAAGGCCGGCAAGCTGCGCGGTCCACTGCACGGCATTCCGGTGCTGGTGAAGGACAACATCGACGCCACCCCGATGGTCAATTCGGCCGGCTCGCTGGTGCTGGCCGAACACCGCCCGCAACACGACGCACCGCTGGTCGCGGCCTTGCGCACTGCCGGCGCGGTGATCCTGGGCAAGACCAACCTCAGCGAATGGGCCAACTTCCGTTCCAGCCGCTCGATCTCCGGCTGGAGCGCACGCGGCGGGCTGACCCGCAACCCCTACGTGCTCGACCGCAGCGCCTGCGGCTCCAGCAGCGGCACCGGCGTGGCGATCGCCGCCAGCCTGGCCGCAGTCGGCGTCGGCACCGAAACCGACGGCAGCATCCTGTGCCCGTCGGCGTTCAACGGGCTGGTCGGCTTCAAGCCCAGCGTCGGCCTGGTCAGCCGCGCCGGGATCATCCCGATCTCCAGCAGCCAAGACACCGCCGGGCCGATGGCGCGCAGCGTCAATGATGCGGCGCAACTGCTCAGCGTGCTCGCCGCGGCCGACGCCGGCGGCGACGAAGCCGCGCAGGCCGCGGCCGGCAAACGCGTCGCCGATTACGTCGGCGCGCTCGACGCCGACGCGCTGCATGGCGCGCGCCTGGGCCTGTTGCGCGACACCGGGGTCAAACTGCCGCCGGAAGCCGACGCCGCGTTGCGGCGCGCGCTCAAGGCCATGCGCGATGCCGGCGCGACCATCGTCGAAGTGCGCATGCCCGGCGGCGAACGCTGGGGCGCGGCCGAATACCAGGTGCTGCTGTACGAGTTCAAGGACGGCCTGGAGCGCTATCTGCAAAACAGCGATGCGCCGGTCAAGACGCTCGCCGCGCTGATCGAATTCAACCGCACCCACGCCGCGCGCGAGATGCCCTACTTCGGCCAGGAAATCTTCGAAGAAGCCGCGGCCAAGGGCAGCCTCAAGGATCCGGCCTATCGCAAGGCCGCCGCGCAGGCGCGCCGCTCGGCCGGGCCGCAGGGCATCGACGCGCTGCTCAAGCGCCACAAGCTCGATGCGCTGATCGCGCCGGCCACCAGCCCCGCCTTCATGGTCGATCCGGTCAACGGCGACGGCTTCGGCGGCGCCAGTTGGGGCGCGGCCGCGGTCGCCGGTTACCCCAGCCTGACCGTGCCGATGGGCGAAGCCTCGGGGCTGCCGGTCGGGCTGGCGTTCATGGGCGCGCGCTGGAGCGATGCGCGCCTGCTGTCGCTGGGCTACGCCTTCGAACAAGCCACCCAGGCGCGCACGCCGCCGCGTTATCGGTTGACGCTGAGCCCCTGAGCCGCGCGGCGATCAGTCGCGCAGGAATGCGCTGACCGTGGACCACAGCGCGGTCCGCCGCGGCTGCAGATGCAGCCAGTGGTTGCCGCCGGAAATCTTCGCGTCGCGGCGTTCGGCCGCGCCGCTGAGCTCGGCGTACAGGCGCGCGGCGTCGGCATCGGTGGTCACGTGGTCCCATTCGCCGCGCACGATCAAAGTCGGCTGGCGCACGCGGGCGTTGTCGACCAGGTTCTCTCCGGCCCACAGCCGGTCGATGTCGGCGATCGGCCCGTTCGGAATCCGCACCGACGGAGGGCTGCGCGTGGCCGAGCCGGGGTCGGTGGCCAGATACGCCGCGCACCAGCGTTCGATCTCCTCCGCGCTCACCGGCGTCGGCGCGTCCGCAGGCAGCCCCGAGCGCTGGCGCGGCCTTTGTTCGGCCGAACCGATCAAGGCCCAGGCCGGCGCGGGCGCATCCTCGCGCGGGCCTTCGCGGGTCGCGACCGGGCCGAACAACACCAGCTTGCTCACCGCGTCGGGATGCTCGATCGCCGCCTGCCGCGCCGGCAGCGTGCCCCAGGAATGGGCGATCAGGTGGATCGGCGTGCGCGGGCGTTGTCGCCGGATCGCGGCGATCGCCGCCGCGAGCTGCGACGCGCCCATGCGGTAATCGCCCCACGGCGGCGCCGACCGCGGATCGGCGTCGAACAGCGGCGGCCGCTCGGACTGGCCATAACCGGCGAAGTCCAGACTCCAGGCGTCGAACCCCTGCGCCTGCAGATGGTCCAGCCACGACACCCCCTGCATCCGCCAGCCGACCGACAGCTCGCTCGGAAACGTAGCGCCGTGCACATACAGCGCGACCGGGCCGGGCCCGGGCTGGCGCAGCAGCGACAGGCGCAGCGTCCGCCCGTCGCTCGCCCAATCGACCGAACTGCGTGTGTGGCGGGCGGGCGCGGATGCGACAGCCGCATTCGGCAGCGCCGACAGCGCCATCGCCACCATCGGCAAGCTCATCAGATCGCGTCGTTTCATCGCAGCCGCCGTGTGGGGAAGTGGTGGAATTGTCCTCACTTGCGCCACCACAACGCTTCGACCAACATCGAATCATGCCGCCACGCCCCGCCACCGCAGCGCACGCCGCCAGCGAGCACGCCCTGGCCGAGATCGCCGCGGCGATCGGCGACCCGGCGCGCGCATCGATGTTGCTGACCCTGCTCGACGGCCGCAGCCGCAGCGCGGGCGAACTGGCCGCCGCCGCGGGCGTGGCGCCGCAGACCGCCAGCACCCACCTCGCCCGGCTCAGCGCGGCGGCGCTGATCGATACCGAAAAACAGGGGCGGCACCGCTATCACCGACTGGCGTCCAGCGAGGTCGCCGACGCGGTCGAAGCCTTGCTCGGGCTGAGCGGCGGCTTGATATCCCGGCATTCGCATGCGGTCGCGCTCGGCCCGAAGGACGCGGCGCTGCGCCACGCGCGCAGTTGCTACGACCATCTGGCCGGCGAGCTCGCGGTGGCGGTGGCCGATGCCTGGCAGCACAACGGCTGGATCGCGGCACAGGCGCATGGCTGGACCTTGACCGCCGCCGGCGGCGAACGCATCGCCCGCCTCGGCATCGCCCTGCCCGATCCCGGCCAACGCCGCCCCGGCGTGCGCGCATGCCTGGATTGGAGCGAGCGCCGTCCGCACATCGGCGGGCAACTCGGCGCGAATCTGCTCGATGCTTGCCTGGCCCAGGGATTGTTGCGGCGGCGGCGCAATTCGCGCAGCCTCGACGTCACCGACGCCGGCGCGCGCGTGTTGCGCGATTGGGCGCGAGCGACTTGAGTTCGCCGACATCGCGATCGCGATCGCGAGAACCAGCGTTTTCAAACCCCGCAAACACGAAGCCCGCCGAATGGCGGGCTTCGCTTCAGCCGATCACCGACCGATCAAGCCGGCGCGGCGATCTGCGCCTGCTTGCGCACGATCAGCATCGCCACTTCCAGCGCCTGCTCGTAGTTCAGGCGCGGATCGACCGTAGAGCGGTATGCGCGTTCCAGATCGCTCTCGGTGAGCTCGCGCGCGCCGCCCAGGCACTCGGTCACGTCCTCGCCGGTCAGCTCCAGGTGCACGCCGCCCAAACGCGTGCCCGCGGCCGCGTGCAGCTCGAACGAGGCCTCGATCTCGGCGCGGATGTTGCGGAAGCGCCGGGTCTTGTAGCCGTTGCTGGTGCTCTCGGTGTTGCCGTGCATCGGATCGCACACCCACAACACGCGGCGGCCGTCGCGGCGCATCGCGTCGAGCAGCGGCGGCAACTTGTCGGCGATCGCGGTCGCGCCCATGCGGTGGATGAAGGTCAGACGGCCCGGTTCGTCTTCGGGGTTCAGCAGATCGATCGTGCGCAGCAGCTGATCCGGCGTCACCGACGGACCCACCTTCAGCGCGATCGGATTGCGGATGCCGCGGAAGTACTCGGCGTGGGCGCCGTCGACCGCCGCGGTGCGCATGCCGATCCACGGGTAGTGGGTGCTGAGGTTGAAGTGGCCCCAATGGCGCGGCACCTGCCGGGTCAGCGACTCCTCGTACGGCAGCAGCAGCGCTTCGTGCGAGGTGTAGAAATCGACCCGGTTGAGGTTGTGCACTTCCGAGCCCGACAGCGTCTCCATGAAGCGCACCGCGTCGCCGATCGCGTTGACCATGCGCCGGTACTCATCGGCCAGCGGCGAGTGGCCGACCCAGCTGAGGTTCCAGTACTCGGGATGGTGCAGGTCGGCGAAACCGCCGTCGATCAGGGCGCGCACGAAGTTCATCGTCATCGACGAACGCGCGTGCCCCTTGATCATGCGGCGCGGATCGGGCTTGCGCGCGGCTTCGTTGAACGCCGGCGCGTTGACCATGTCGCCGCGGTAGCTCGGCAAGCTCACCCCGTCGATGGTCTCGGTGTCGGCCGAACGCGGCTTGGCGTACTGGCCGGCGAACCGGCCGACCCGCACCACCGGCTTGCGCATGCCGTGGACCAGCACCAGGCTCATCTGCAACAACACCTTCAGGCGGTTGGAGATGACGTCCGAGGTGCACTGGTCGAAGCTTTCCGCGCAGTCGCCGCCTTGCAGCAAAAATCGCTTGCCTTCCTGCGCCTCGGCCAGTTGCTGCTTGAGCGAAAGAATCTCCCACGAGGTCACCAGCGGCGGCAGCTGACGCAGTTCCTGCAACGCGGACTCCAACTCGGCCGCGTCCGGATAGCTCGGCAACTGCAGTGCGGTGCGCTCGCGCCAGGAGGTCGGGCTCCAGTCGGCGGGCAGGTTGACGGCACGGAGGTTGCTGTTGCGATCGGAAGCGCTCATTTCCTTGATTCCAGTTGGTGACGCGGTGTGTGGATGGTTGCGGTGGATGGGAGGGTGGAATTGGCTAAAGCGGTATTTAGATCAACGCGCGCGCAGCGCGGCATAGGCCGCCCACAGCGCCAACACGATGAAGCAGATCAGGCTCCAGGCCGGCATCGCCAGGCCGAGGAAGGTCCAGTCGACCGCGGCGCATTCGCCCGAACCGGTCATGACCTTCTTGATCACGCCGGCGATCGGCATCGCGTCGAGCATGTAGTTCAGGCCCGGGCCGCAGGCCGGGACCTGATCCGGCGGCAGGTGCTGCAAGCGCACGTGGTTGCCGGCGACGGCGATGCCGCCCAGCGACGCCAGCAACGCCAGCACGCCATAGGTGCGCCGGCCGCCGCGGCTCTTGGGGCCGTGCAGCGCGCCGATCAGGAACACCACGCCCAGCGCCGCGAACGCCACGCGCTGGAAAATGCACAACGGGCACGGCTCCATGTGCTGGTACAGCTGCAGGTAGAAGGCATACGCCAGCAGGCCCGCGCAGGCCAGGAAGCCGAGCAGATACTGAATCCGGAAGGAGGCTTTGAAGGGGTTCATGTTCACACCATACGGGTCTGGGTCGGGTCGTGCCAATGTCGGATTGGCATGAAATCGCGCAACGCGGCATTTCGTCGCAGCAACATCGACTGCACCAGGGGACGAAAGTTGCCGTCCCGTTCACCTAGTCCCGAATCCTCCTGTGTGGACACTACAAGCTGGCGTCGATTTCGGCCGCAACCGTTGCCGAAGTAACCGTCGCCGGAAAGCAAAAACCCCGGCCGAGGCCGGGGTTTTGCTGGCTGCCGCCAAGACCGTCAACGGCCTTCACGGCATGTCTTGCATGAGCGGGTCCGGCGCGGGCGACGGCATCGAGCCGACCGCCCGGCGCCAAGAATCACTCGGCAGCGGCCTGCGGACGGTCGACCAGTTCGACGTAGGCCATCGGCGCGTTGTCGCCAGCGCGGAAACCGCACTTGAGGATGCGCAGGTAGCCGCCCGGACGCGAGGCGTAACGCGGGCCGAGTTCGACGAACAAGGTGCCGACGGCTTCTTTGTCGCGCAGGCGCGAGAAAGCCAGACGACGGTTGGCGACACCGTCCTTCTTGGCCAGGGTGATGAGCGGCTCGGCGACGCGACGCAGCTCCTTGGCCTTCGGCAGGGTGGTGCGGATGAGACCGTGCTTGATCAGCGAAGCGGCCATGTTGGTGAACATGGCGTCGCGGTGAGCACTGGTGCGGCTGAACTTACGGCCGGATTTCTGATGGCGCATGACTGTGATTCCTGATGAATGATGAAACCGTTGGACTTCGCTGTCGCCATCCAGGCGTTGGTGCATTGGACTGCGGGTGGTCCGGACCGATCGTTCCTTGACCGGCGTACCGCGGACTTGAATGTCCGTCGGGATAGGTGTTGCGTGCAGCGGTGTTGCTTTGAAGCGGTGTCGCTTGCGAACTTCCTAGACGCAGACCGCGCCCGAAGGCGCGGTCGCGTATGCACCGAGCGCTAGGCTCAGCCCATCATGCCGTGCGAAGCGATCCCGGCCGGCGGCCAGTTTTCCAGCTTCATGCCGAGGGACAGGCCGCGCTGAGCCAGCACTTCCTTGATCTCGGTGAGCGACTTCTTGCCCAGGTTCGGGGTCTTGAGCAGCTCGACTTCGGTCTTCTGGATCAGATCGCCGACGTAGTAGATGCTCTCGGCCTTGAGGCAGTTGGCCGAACGAACGGTGAGTTCCAGATCGTCGATCGGACGCAGCAGGATCGGGTCGATACCGCTGGTGGCCGGCTTCTGCGCACCGCGGTCGCGGTGGGTGAAGTCGCCGAACACCGACAGCTGATCGGTGAGGATGTCGGCGGCGGTGCGCACGGCTTCCTCGGCGTCGATCGTGCCGTTGGTTTCGATATCCAGAACCAGCTTGTCCAGGTCGGTGCGCTGCTCGACGCGCGCGGCTTCCACCGCGTAAGCGACGCGGCGGACCGGCGAGAAGCTGGCGTCCAGCATCAGGCGGCCGATCGCGCGGGTTTCTTCGTCCGGACGACGGCGCGAAGCCGCCGGCTGGTAGCCGAAACCGCGTTCGATCTTCAGACGCATGTTGATCGCCGTGTCCTTGGTCAGGTGGCAGATCACGTGCTCGGTGTTGAGGATTTCGACGTTGTGGTCGGTCTTGATGTCGCCGGCGGTGACGATGCCGGGGCCTTGCTTGGCCAGCGACAGGGTCGAGGAATCGCCGGTGTGCATGCGGATGGCGACATCCTTGAGGTTCAGCAGGACTTCCAGCACGTCCTCTTCCAGACCTTCGACCGTGGTGTATTCATGCAGCACGCCATCGATTTCGACCTCGGTGATGGCGAAACCCGGGATCGACGACAGCAGAACGCGACGCAGCGCGTTGCCCAGCGTGTGGCCGTAACCGCGCTCCAACGGTTCGATCACGACTTTCGCGCGATTGCCGGTGAGGCGTTCGATCTGCGGACCACGCGGGCGCAGTACCTGGTTGGCGGTAACCGTCATGTTTCGGTGTCTCCAATGACCTTCGCCGGGGGGCGGCGGAAGGCTTTAGCTCTTGGAGCCCCCTCTTATCGAGGGAGCGGCCGATGCGCGTCGCGCACCGGCCTGGGTTGCGGGAAACGCCGGATCCGCGGGGGATCCGGCGAGGCCCAGCACTATTACTTGCTGTACAACTCGACGATCAGCGCTTCGTTGATGTCGGCCGGCAGGTCCGCACGATCCGGAACCGCCTTGAACACGCCGCTGAACTTCTTGCTGTCCACTTCGACCCACGACGGCGACAGGTCCATCTGCGACGACACGGTCAGGGATTCCTGCACGCGAAGCTGCTTCTGGGCGCGCTCGGACAACGCGATCGCGTCGCCGGCCTTGACCTGGTACGACGGCAGGTTGACCGACTTGCCGTTGACCGTAACGCCGCGGTGCGAGACCAGCTGGCGGGCGGCCGGACGGGTCACGGCGAAGCCCATGCGGTAGACGACGTTGTCCAGACGGGTTTCCAGCAACTGCAGCAGGTTCTCGCCGGTGTTGCCCTTCTTGGTCGAGGCCTTCTTGTAGTAGTTGCGGAACTGACGTTCCAGCAGACCGTAGATACGCTTGACCTTCTGCTTTTCGCGCAGCTGGGTGGCGTAGTCGGACAGCTTGCCCTTGCGGGCGGTGGGGCCATGCTGGCCGGGTTTTTGCTCGAGCTTGCACTTCGAGTCGAGCGCACGGGCGGACGACTTCAGGCCGAGGTCGGCGCCTTCGCGACGAGCGAGCTTACAGGTGGGGCCAATATAACGAGCCATTTTTCTTCAGCTCCTCAGACGCGACGCTTCTTCGGCGGACGGCACCCGTTGTGCGGGATAGGCGTCACGTCGATGATGTTGATGATCTTGTAACCGACGTTGTTCAGCGAACGAACGGCGGACTCACGACCCGGACCCGGGCCCTTGATGCGCACTTCCAACGACTTGACGCCGTAGTCGAGCGCAGCACGGCCAGCCTTTTCGGCTGCCACCTGGGCGGCGAACGGGGTCGACTTACGCGAGCCGCGGAAACCCGCGCCGCCCGAAGTCGCCCACGACAGCGCGTTGCCCTGGCGGTCGGTGATCGTGATGATGGTGTTGTTGAAAGAAGCGTGGACGTGGGCGATACCGTCGGTGACGATGCGCTTGATCTTCTTCTTGGTCTTGACTGCTGCCGGCTTGGCCATGGTCTAGGTCCCCTTACTTCTTGATGGCCTTGCGCGGACCCTTACGGGTACGTGCATTGGTCCGGGTACGCTGACCACGCAGCGGCAGGCCGCGGCGGTGACGCAGGCCGCGGTAGCAGCCCAGGTCCATCAGACGCTTGATGGCGATGCCGATTTCGCGGCGCAGGTCGCCTTCGACCACGAACTTGCCGACTTCGGCGCGCAGGCGCTCGACTTCCGGCTCGGACAGGTCGCGGATCTTGGTGCTCGAAGTCACACCTGCGGTTTCGCAGATCTGCTTCGAACGGGTACGGCCGATGCCGTAAATGCTTTGCAGGCCAACCCAGACATGCTTCTGGGCAGGCAAATTAACGCCCGCAATACGCGCCATAAGGCGATCTCCAACTGATTTGGCGGCCGAGACGGATTAATCCCGGCGGAGTGAACTGGAAATGATATCAAGGTCTCGGGTTAATAGGAAGCCCCGCGGCACCAGAGGCGCCACGGAACCACGGCATGGGGAGTGTGCCCATGCTCCGGCGACGAATCAGAACTGGCTGAACGGGGCGATGACCTGCCCCGCCAACCCCGCGCGCTACTCTGGCGCGCGTACGGCTCCGACTCACCCGCGCGCGAGACCGCCGCGCGAGCCGCCCTTCAAGTTCGCCTTCTTCAGCAGGCTCTCGTACTGATGCGACATCAGATGAGCCTGGATTTGGGCGATGAAATCCATAATCACGACCACCACGATCAGCAGCGAGGTGCCGCCGAAGTAGAACGAGGTGCCGAGCTTGGTGCGCATGATCTCCGGCAGCAGACACACGACCACCAGGTAAATCGCACCGGCCGCGGTCAAACGCGTCAACACGCCGTCCACATAATCCGCCGTGGCCTTGCCGGGACGGATGCCCGGGATCAGCGCGCCCGACTTCTTGAGGTTGTCGGCGGTTTCCTGCGAATTGAACACCAGCGCCGTGTAGAAGAACGCGAAGCCGATGATCAAGCCAGCATACAGGATCATGTGAACCGGTTCACCCGGGCTGAGCCACTGGCTCAGGCGCTGGAGGAAGCCGGACACGCCGCTGCCGCTGTTGCTCTGGGCGAACCAGGTCGCCGCGGTGGCGGGGAACATCACGATGCTCGAGGCGAAGATCGCCGGGATCACGCCCGACATGTTGAGCTTCAGGGGCAGGAACGACGCCTGGTTCATATAGGCGTTGCGACCGCCCTGTCGACGGGCGTAGTTGACCGTAATCCGACGCTGGCCGCGCTCGACGAAGACCACCAGGAAGGTGAAGCCGAACACCAGCGCGATGACGGTGATCGCCGCGATCGCGTTCATGTCGCCGTTGCGGATCTGCTCGAACATCTGCAGCACCGCAGCCGGCAGACCGGCGACGATACCCGCGAAGATGATCAGCGACACGCCGTTGCCGATACCGCGCTCGGTGATCTGCTCGCCCAGCCACATCAGGAACATGGTGCCTGCGGTCAGCGAAATCACCGCGGTCAGGATGAAGCCCATGCCCGGCGCGTACACCACCGGCAGACCGTCGGGCGCAACGCTCGACTGCAGGCCCGCGGCGATGCCCCAGGCCTGGAACACCGCCAGCGGAATCGCGCCCATGCGCGACCACTGGTTGATCTTGCGCCGGCCCGATTCGCCTTCCTTCTGGATGGCTTTCAGGCTGGGCACGATCTGCACCAGCAGCTGCACGATGATCGATGCCGAGATGTACGGCATGACATTGAGCGCGAACAGGCTGAAGCGGTGCAGAGCGCCACCGGAGAACATGTTGAACATGTCCACGATGGTGCCCTGCTTGGTCTCCATGAACTTGACCATCGCCTCCGGGTTGATACCCGGCACCGGGATGTAGCTGCCGATGCGATAGACGATCAACGCGCCGATGACGAACAGCAAACGCTGACGCAACTCGGTGAACTTACCGAGTCCGCCGCCGATTCCAGCCATTGCGTTGCCGCTGCGCGCCATTGAGCCCTTACTCCTCGATCTTGCCGCCGGCCGCTTCGACAGCGGCCTTAGCGCCGGCCGTGGCCAGCACGCCCTTGAGCACGAACTTCTTGGTCAGCTCGCCCTTCTTCACGATCTTCGCCTGCTTGGCGTTGCTCGGAACCAGCTTGGCGGCCTTGAGCGCGGCGAAATCGATCTCGCCGGCTTCCAGCTTGTCCAGCTGATACAGCAGGACTTCGGCCGTGTCGTTCTTCAGCTTGGAGCGGAAGCCGATCTTGGGCAGACGACGCTGCATGGGCATCTGACCGCCTTCGAAGCCGGCCTTGATCTTGCCCTTGCCCGAACGGGCGAACGAACCCTTGTGGCCGCGGCCCGCGGTCTTGCCCAGGCCCGAACCGATACCGCGACCGACGCGCTTGCGGTCTTCGCGGGCGCCGTCAGCCGGCTTGAGAGTGTTGAGACGCATGTCGATTACTCCTCGACCTGGACGAGGTAGTGAACCTTATTGATCAGACCGCGAACCTGCGGGCTGTCCTTGAGTTCACGCACATCGTTGAGCTTATTCAGGCCCAGCGCACGCACCGACAGGCGGTGGATCGACTGGGTGCCACGCAGACCCTTGACCAGGCGCACCTTGACGGTGCCGCCTTCGACGGCTTGCTTCTTAGCCATGGTTGAGGTCCTCCACCTTCTTGCCTCGCTTGGCAGCGATCTTGGCCGGCGAGTGCATGCCGGTCAGACCCTTCAGGGTGGCGCGAACCAGGTTGATCGGGTTGCGCGAACCGGTGGCCTTGGCCAACACGTTCTTGACGCCGACCGCTTCGAGCACGGCGCGCATCGCGCCGCCGGCGATCACGCCGGTACCTTCCGACGCCGGCTGCATGTACACATGCGCCGCGCCGTGGCCCGACTTCACGGCGTGCCACAAGGTGCCGTTGTTCAGATCGACGTTGTTCATCGCCTTGCGGGCGTATTCCATCGACTTCTGGATCGCGACCGGCACTTCGCGCGCCTTGCCGTAGCCGAAGCCGACCTTGCCGTTGCCGTCGCCCACCACCGTCAGCGCGGTGAAGGTGAACTGGCGACCGCCCTTGACGGTCTTGCTGACGCGGTTGACCGCGATCAGCTTCTCGATCATGCCGTCGTCGATCTCTTCGCGGTTGCGATCGCGGTCGCGGCCCCGCGGGGCTCTATCGTCTGCCATTTCGATATCTCGTTGATTAAAGGGATTTGCGGCGTGGCCGCTTATGATTGTGAAGTGGATCGGGTGCAGCGCTCACAACAGGAAACCGCCGTGGCGCCCGACGCAGCCCGCGTCGGCGGGTGAAGCTGTTTCGTGCGAAAGGCGTGGAGACGGATCCCCACGCTTTCAAGTCCGAATACGGCCCGGAATACCGGGCGGCGTATCAGAACTGCAGACCGCCTTCACGCGCGGCATCGGCCAGCGCCTTGATGCGGCCGTGGTAGCGGTAGCCCGAGCGGTCGAAGGCGACCTTCTCGATGCCCGCGGCCTTGGCGCGCTCGGCGATCATCTTGCCGACCTTGACGGCGGCATCGGCGTTCTTGCCGTTCTTCAGGCCTTCCTTCACTTCGGCCTGCACGGTCGAGGCGGTAGCCAGCACCTTGGAGCCGTCGGCGGTGAAGACCTGGGCGTACAGGTGCTGACCGGTGCGCAGCACGGTCAGACGGGCGACGCCGAGGTTGCGGATGTGCGAGCGGGTCGACTTGGCGCGACGCAGGCGAGCGATGTTCTTGTTCATTTTCTGATCTCCGAAAGCTGAAAGCTTGGTGTTTTGGGGCCGATCCGGGGATCGGCGCCCTACCCGTTAGGCCTTCTTGGCTTCCTTACGGATGATGACTTCGCCGGCGTACTTCACGCCCTTGCCCTTATAGGGCTCCGGCGGACGGAAACCGCGAATCTTGGCGGCGACTTCACCGACGCGCTGCTTGTCCGCGCCCTGGACCAGGATTTCGGTCTGGGTCGGGGTGGCGATGGTGATGCCTTCCGGAGCCTTGAACAGAACCGGGTGGGAGAAACCCAGCGCCAGATTCAGGTCCTTGCCCTGCATCGAGGCGCGGTAACCGACGCCGACCAGCTCGAGCTTGCGCTCGAAGCCTTCCGACACGCCCTTCACCATGTTGGCGAGGATGGCGCGCAGGGTGCCGGTCAGCGGGATCAGCGCCGCGTCTTCGGTCGTGAACAGGGCTTCGCCGTTCTCGACCTTCAGGTTGATGGCGGCCGGCTTGGCGATCGACAGCGAGCCCTTCGGGCCCTTGGCGACGACGGCATCGGCTTGGACGGAGACTTCAACGCCCTTCGGCAGGGCGATCGGCTTCTTGGCAACTCGGGACATGTCTGATTACTCCCTTAGGCCACGAAGCACAGGACTTCACCGCCGACGCCCTGCTGGCGCGCCTGCGCATCGGTCATGATGCCTTTCGAGGTGGAGATGATCGCGACGCCCAGGCCACCGAGGACCTTCGGGATCGCGTCCTTGCCGCGGTACTGACGCAGGCCCGAGCGGGAGTAGCGCTGCAGGCGCTCGATCACCGGCTTGCCTTCGTAGTACTTCAGCGAAATTTCGAGTTCGGACTTGCCCGGAGCGACTTCGGTCACGCGGGAATCCAGGATGTAACCCTCTTCCTTCAGCACGGCGGCGATAGCCACCTTGACCTTGGAGGAAGGCATTTTCACCGTCTGCTTGCGCACAGCGGCCGCATTCTTCATGCGGACCAGCATGTCGGCGATGGGATCAGTCATGCTCATTGAATATCACCTATGAGTAGCACCGATATCCGCGGGATTGCGAATTTCAGTAATAGT